>NZ_JAAOQS010000050.1:0-63417 GCF_011603105.1 Rhodococcus sp. A14
CCCCCGCCCCGATCAGGAACCGCGCCAACCGATTCACCCGCGCACCGAACTCCCCATACGACAACACCACCGCACCGCACACCACCGCCGCAGCATCCGGGGTCCGCGCCACCTGCGCATCGAGCAGGTCGGCGAGGGTGGTGCGGGGCACCGGGTGACCCGTCGCATTCCACGAACCCACCACCAACGCCCGCTCACCCGGCCCCAGAACCTCCACATCACCCACTGGCGCATCCGGATCCGCAATCACTCCCGCCAGAATCCGGAGGAACCGCTCCCCGAATCCCACGACCGTGTCCGGATCGAACACATCCGACGCGAACGTGAACGACGCCTCGATGCCTGCTGCCATCCCGGACGCGTCGTAGCGCTCCGCGAGGGTCAACTGCAGATCGAACTTGGACACACCGGAATCGACGTCGAGGATCTCCACCGTCAGTCCCGGCAGGTCGAGGTGCGCCGGGGCGGTGTTCTGGAACTCCAGCAGAACCTGGAACAGCGGTGAGTACGCGGTCGAGCGGGTCGGTGCGACTGCATCGACCACACTCTCGAAGGGCACCTCGGCATGACCGAACGCCGCCAGATCCGCTTCCCGCGCCCGGGACAGCACCTCGCCGAACGTTGCGGCAGGCTCGACGATCGTCCGCAGGACCAGGGTATTGACGAGCATCCCCACCACGTCGTCGAGTGCTTCCTCGCCCCGCCCGGCGATCGGCGTCCCGATCGCGATGTCGCCGGAACCGCTCAGCCGCGCCGCCAACACCGCCAGCACCGCATGCATCACCATGAACATCGTGGAATTGTGTTGCCGCGCGAGGAGGAGAAGCTCCCGATGATCTTCCGCCGACACCGAAAACCGGACGATCCCACCCCGGAGCGCTCTGTCCGCGGGCCTCGGCCGGTCCAATGGAAGATCCATCGCGTCGGGGAGCCCGGACAGCGTCTGCTTCCAGTACTCCAACTGCGCCGACATCATGCTGCCGGGATTCTCGTCGCTGCCGAGGGCCGCCCGCTGCCACAGGCTGTAGTCGGCGTACTGCACCGGGAGTGGCCGCCAGTCGGGAGCCTGCTGCTGTAGCCGCGCCGAGTACGCCACCATCAGGTCGTGGGCGAGCGGGGCCAGCGACGCTCCGTCCGCCGAAATGTGGTGCACCACCAGCATGAGGACGTGCTCGTCGTGACCGGTCCGGAACAGGGCACCACGCACGGGCACCTCGGTGCTCACGTCGAAGCCCTGAGCAGTCGACTCGGCGATCCGCGCGCGCACTGCGTCCTCGTCTTCGCAGACCGTCGGCTCCAGATCCGGAATTACCTCCCCCGGTGACAGGATCACTTGATGCGGTCCGTCCACCGACGCCGGATACACCGTGCGGAGCGATTCGTGTCGTTCGAGGACATCCGCCACCGTCGCCCGGAGCGCCTCCACGTCGAGCGTTCCGGACAGTCGCAGCGCCATCGGAATGTTGTAGGCGGGCGACGAGGTGTCGTACTGATTGACGAACCACATACGTTGCTGGGCAAGCGACAGCGGGATCCGGTCGGGGCGTGTCCGCGCCACCAGGTCCGGGCGGTCGGGGCGCCTCGCGTGGGCACCCTCGATCCATCCCGCCAATGCCTCCACCGTCGGCGCCTCGAACAGGGTCCGCACCACGAGGTCGGCGCCGAGTGCGGCGTTGACCCGCGCGACCACTTTCGTCGCGACCAGTGAATTTCCGCCGAGGTCGAAGAAGCTGTCGTCGAGGCCGATTCGTTCCACACCCAGCACGTCGGCGAACACTCGCGCGACGGCCCGTTCCACCGGAGTGACGGGCGCACGGAACTCGGTGGCCGTGGAGAGGAATTCCGGCGCCGGCAATGCGGCACGATCGAGCTTCCCCACCGGTGTCATCGGGATCTCGTCCAGAATCACGATCGCTGCCGGCACCATGTACGTCGGCAATTGCTCTGCGGCATAGTCGATCAACTCGGCAGTCGCCAGCTGTTGCCCTGCTGCCGGCAGCACGTACGACACGAGCACCGTCTCGCCGGACGGTGCCGTTCGCGGCATCGTCACTGCGGTCCGCACCCGCGGATGGGTATGGAGGACGGTGTCGATCTCACCGAGCTCGATGCGGAAGCCGTGTACCTTCACCTGGAAATCGCTGCGGCCCTGGTATTCCAGCGTGCGGTCGGTTCGCCACCGCACCACGTCCCCGGTGCGATACATCCGGTCGCCGGGGCCGCCGAAGGGGTTGGCCACGAACCGTTCCGCCGTCAACGCTGATTTACCGTGATATCCGCGAGCGAGGGCGTCGCCCGCGACGTACAGCTCCCCGGCCACGCCGACCGGCACCGGGTTCAACCGCGCATCGAGGACGACCTCGTGGAATCCGCGGAGCGGACCGCCCAGTGTGATGGCTCCGTCCGGTGACAACGGTGCACTGATGTTCGACATGACGGTCGCCTCGCTGGGCCCGTACGCGTTGCACAATCTGCGACCGGGCGCCCACCGCTTCACCAGTTCCGGCGGGCACGCCTCGCCACCGAACACCACGTCCCGGAAGTCGGCGAGTCCGTCCGGCTCGACCGTTCCGAGCGCGGCAGTGGTGACGAATCCGTGGGTGACCCGTTCCGACGTCAGGAGGCGGGACAACTCGGCGCCGCCGTAGATCGTGGGCGGAACGATCACCATGGTGGCGGCGGCGGCGAACACGTGCAGGTACTCGGATACGGACGCGTCGAAACTCGGTGTGGAGAAGTGCAGAATCCGGGACGTCTGTGTGGCCCCGGATCGTGAGCGCTGCTCGGCCGCGAAGTCGTCCAGGCCACCGTGTGTGACCACGACGCCTTTGGGCCGGCCCGTGGAACCGGACGTGTAGATCACGTACGACGGATTCTCCACGCGGAGAGGCCGCGTCCGCTCCGCGTCGGTCACGGCGGATTCCGGCTGCGTCGCACAGAGCGACCGGAATTCTTCGTCGTCGAGCACCAGCCACGGAATGGCGTCCGGTAGCCGGGAACGCACGGCGGACACCGTCACCCCCAGCGCAGCGCCCGAATCGTCGAGCATGTGCTCGATGCGTTCGGCCGGGTAGTTCGGGTCCACCGGCACGTAGGCCGCACCAGACTTGGCCACCGCCAGCATCGACAGAACCGACTCGATCGAGCGAGTCAAGCCCAGTGCCACGAAGTTCTCCGGCCCGATGCCGCGTTCGGCGAGGACGCGTGCCAACTGGTTCGAGCGCTCGTCCAATTCTCGGTACGTCACCTCGACACCGCGATACGAGAGCGCGACACCGGTGGGATTGGTTCGTGCTGCCGCTGAGAACAATTCGGAAAGCGTGCGACCCGGACGTCCCGGCACGCCGGAGACCGGAACGAGGGTCGCGTGTTCGGTATCGGACAGGATGTCGATGTCGCCGACGGCGAGCGCCGGGTCGCCGGTGACCGTCTGCAGGATTCGGCGGAACCGTTCGCCGAGGCCACGTACCGTCCCGGGGTCGAACAGATCGGTGGCGAACCCGAGTGTCGCCGTGATCCCGGACGGGGTGCCGTCGGCGTCGACGGCCTCGGTCGCGGTCACCCGCAGGTCGAATCGGCCGACCCCGGAGGTCTCCGCCCCCTCGCGGCACTCGAACAGGACTTGGACGATCGGCGAGTATGCGGGCGAATCGCTGAGCGCGAGTGTCCGGACCACCTGTTCGAAAGGGACGTCGCGGTGCTCGAACGCCGCCTGGTCGACATCGCGGACGTGGCCGAGGAGATGAGTGAAGGAGGTGTCCGGTTCGACGCGGTTACGGAGCACCACGAGGTTCCGGCTCCGGCCGTCGTCCACCACGGTCGTCGTTCCGATCGCCACATCCGAGGCACCCGACAGCCGGCTCAGCAGAACGGTGAAGGCCGCGTGCAGCACCGAGAACGTGGTGGTGTCGTGTTCCCGCGCCAGGGCCACCACTCCGGCATGTGCCTCTGCACCGATCGCAACGTCGACGCGGTCCTCCCCCCGGGTTTGCGCGGCGGGGCGAGGCCGATCGGACGGCAGATTCAGCACTTCCGGCATCCCCGACAGCCGATCCTTCCAGTACTCGAGTTGGTGCGCCGCGAGGCGTCGTCGCGCACCGTCGAGGGCCGTGGCCTCGTGAATCGTCGCGACCCGGGCCTGCGGGCCGGCCGAGATGAACTCTTCCAGCAGTTCGACGAAGTGCCGGTGATGCAGGCGCAGTGCCGAATCCTCGTACCGGTTCGGGTTGGCCCGGAAATCGACGAAGATCTCGGCCGGCGTCCCGCTCGGGTACACGTTGACCAGCAGATCTTCCACCGGACCCGACGTGACGATGTGGTATTCGCCGACCAGCGGGCCCAGTTGGACGTTCTGATGGAACAGCATGACGTTGACCATGGGGCCGTGGAGTTCGGCGCCAGTGCCCGTGCCCACGTCGCGGCGGATGTCCTCGATACTGCACCGCTGATGCCGCAACGCGCCCATCAGTTCTCGCCTGACCCGCGACACGAGGTCCGCGACCGTCTCGTCCTCGTCGACCGTGATCGGCAGCGGTGCGACGTTGACCATCATGCCGCCGGAGTTGCGCAGCACCGACGTGGTCCGGCCGGACATCGGAACATTCACGAGAACATCGGTTTTCGCCGTGATCCGCGACAGGTAGCAGGCGAAGGCGGCGATGATCGTGACTGCCGCGGTGGCGTTTGCCTGACTGTCGGCGTTGTGGATTCCGGAAACGGCCGCCTCGGACAGCAGGGCACTCTCGACCTTGCTCCTGGCGAGTGCGGGCGCGGTCGCGTCGGCCAGGGTCGATCCTTCGACTGCCTCGACTCGTTTCGCCCAGTACTCCCGATCGGCCACGAAGCGGTCGGAGGACCGGTAGCGGGCGTCGACGTCGTACAGCTCGTGCAGGGTCGCGGCTCGATTCGGATCCGGTTCGCGACCGGACATCGAGGCCGAGTACCGGTGCGCGATGCGGTTGATCAGTGTCATGGCGCCGTAACCGTCGAGCGCGACGTGGTGAATGCGGCTGTACCACAGGTAGTGCGACTCTCCCACGCAGAGGATCGAGGTCTCGAACAGTCGATCCGTGTCGAGATCGAGTGGGGCCTGGTAGTCCCGGTCCATCCATTCGTGCGCTGCAGCGACCGGATCGTCCTCACCGCGAAAGTCGATGACGGCGATGGACGTGTCGGTGGTGTGGTCCACGTACTGCATCGGCCGGCCGTCGACCTCGACGACCTTGAGGAACGGCGACTGGAACTCGCGGGCCACCGCGATGGTCTCCCGTCGCAACAGGTCGATGTCGAGGTCGCCGTGCAGTTCCACGTAGTGCGCTACCGAGATCGGCACCGCGGGGTCGAGTTGCTGCGCGAACCAGGTGGCACGCTGCGCCGCAGACAGCGGGAAGGGCACCGCGCCCGAATCGTGTGTAGCCGGCTTTCGCGTGTCGACGGGCTTCACGGCGGTTCCTCCCCATAAGGTATCCCCGACCGCTCACAGCGTGACCGCGTCCTGATCCTGGCTCGCGAAGGCGGGAGGCGGTAGCTTTTCCCCGCCCCCCAGAAAATTCGTTCGCCGTCAACAGGGCGCACAGACCCCATCGTCGCACAGCGGCGCGGCTCCGTTCAGCGGATTCGGTTCTCGCGGCGACGGGTGCGACCGGCCTCGAGATACCTCGACAGCACCGGCCCGATGACAGCGAGGGACTGCGGCTCGATCATGTCGTTGTGCCCGCAGTCCACCGGATGTTCCACGATTCGACCCGTCACGAGCGGTCGCCACTCGTCCGCCGACCGGGCGCGCGTGGTGCCGTCGTCGTCGCCGGTCGCGGGGAAGATCAGCAGCTCGCCATCGTAGACCTGTGGCTCGAACCGGTGGACGAGGTTTCGCGAATTCTCGTATCCGGCGTTGATTCGCTCGAGGTGTTCGCCGCGCAGCCCGGAGTCGCTGCCCCACGATTCGTTCAGCAGTTGCGCCGCGCGTTCGTACGTGAGGTCGCCGTCGGTGGCGACGACGAGCCCCAGTCCGCGGAGCAGATCCCGCATGTCGAGCTTCCCGAAAAGCGGATCCTCGCCGTTGTCGGGATAGCTGTCCATGACCGTGAGGGTGGCGACCTCCTCGCCTGCCCTCTGCAGTTCGACGGCCATCGCGTGCGCGATGACCCCGCCCAGAGACCAGCCGAGCAGGTCGTACGGTCCCTCCGGCTGGATGACCCTCATCTCTTCGATGTACCGGTGCGCGAGTTGTTCGATCGACTGGTAGTCGCCGTCCCCGCTGATCGTGGGCAACTGCAGTCCGTACGCGCGCCGGTCGGCGGGCAGATACCGGACGAGACCCGCATACCCCCAGGAGAGCCCGATTCCCGGGTGGACGCAGAACAGCGGTCGTCCGGCGCCCTCGGTGAGCAGCGGAATCACCACCCCCAGCGCCTCCGTCACACCGCCCTCCGCCGACGGCAGGGCGATCCTGCGGGCGAGGCCGGCCGGGGTCGGATCGAGGAACATCCATTGCAGCGGGATCTTCCGATCGAGTCTCTCCTGCAGGGCGGCGATCACCTTCGTGGCGAGCAGGGAGTTGCCGCTCCTCTCGAAGAAATTGTCCTCGGCCCCCACCCGGTCGAGACCGAGCACCTCGGCGAAGACGTCCACGACTGCCGCCTCGAGGTCGTTCGCGGGCAACCGGAAGCGAGCGCCCGACAGGAACTCGGGTGCGGGCAGTGCGGCGCGATCCAGCTTGCCCACCGGGGTCAGCGGAATCTGGTCGATTACGACGATCGCGGCGGGCACCATGTGGGCGGGCAGACGCTCCCCGACGAGACGGGTGAGTTCCGCGGTGTCGAGGTCCGCGCCGCCGATCGGACGGACATAGGACACGAGCAGCGGTTCCCCGGCAGGCCCGGCACGGCCGATCGTGACGGCGAACCCGACGTCGGGATGATCGGTGAGTGCCGCGTCGATCTCGCCGGGTTCGATGCGGAACCCGCGGATCTTCACCTGGAAGTCGCTGCGCCCGACGTACTCGAGAGTGCCGTCCCGGCGCCACCGCACCACGTCTCCCGTGCGGTACATCCGCTCGCCCGGCACACCCCAGGGGGCGGCCACGAAACGGGACGCCGTCAGTCCGGGCCGACGGTGATACCCGGACGCCAGGGCGCGTCCCGACACGTACAGCTCACCGACCACACCGACCGGCACCGGGCGCAGCCGCGAATCCAGCACCACCTCGGAGACGCCGCGGGTGGGTGCGCCGAGCGTGATCGGGTCGCCCGGCACCAGCGGCTCGCTGATGTTCGACATGATCGTCGTCTCGGTCGGCCCGTAGGCGTTGAACATCCTGCGGCCGGGCGCCCACCGGGCGACGAGTTCGGGTGGACAGGCTTCACCGGCCGCGACCAGCGTCTGCAGCGACTCGAAGCCGAGGGGGTCCATCGACGCCAGTGCGGTCGGGGTGACGAATCCGTGGGACACCCGCTCGTCGCTCAGCAGTCCGGCCAGTTCGGTGCCGCCGTAGATCGTCGGCGGGGCGATCACCAGCGTCGCGCCCGCGCAGAATGCCATGACCAGTTCGAACACGGAGGCGTCGAAACTCGGCGACGCGAAGTGCAGCACCCGGGCGCCGGGTGTGACGGCGAGACGGTCGCGCTCCTCCGCGGCGAGGTTCGCCAGGCCGCGGTGCGTGACGGCCACTCCCTTGGGGACGCCCGTGGATCCGGACGTGTAGATGAGGTACGCGGGATGTGATTCGTGCAGCGGCGCCGTCCGGTCCGCATCGGTGACGGGGGCAGGCGACTGCACCCGGATCCGCTCCTCGGCTTCGGCGTCGTCGAGAACGATCCAGTTCACGGTGCCGGGCAGCCGATCTCGGTGTGCCCGAAGGGTCACCCCGGACACCGCCCCGGAATCGGTGAGCATGTGCTCGATGCGGTCGAGTGGATACCCGGGGTCGACCGGCAGGAACGCCGCGCCCGTTCGAGCGACCGCCCACACCGACAGCACCGATTCGATCGAGCGCGGCAGGCTCAGAGCGACGGTCGTTCCCGGACCCGCACCGTCCTCGATCAGGCGGCGCGCCAACCGGTTGGAGGATTCGTCGAGTTCGCGGTAACTGATCGTCCGGCCCCGGTACGACACCGCGTCGGCACTCCGGTCTCGTTCGACCGCGGCCGAGAGCAGTTCCGGCAGCAGGACATTCGGGGCGTCGGGCGCACCGCGCGCCGGGGTGAGCGCCGCGACTTCGTCGGTGCCGAGGATCTCGATGTCGCCGACCGGAAAACCGGGTTCGGCGGTGACGGTGTCGAGGATGCGCACGAACCGTTCTGCGAACCCCCGCACCGTGTCGGCGTCGAACAGGTCGGTCGCGTAGTCGATCGCACCCACCATCCCCGCAGCGCTGCCATCCGCGGCGAACCGCTCGTCGAGGATCACCTCGAGGTCCACCTTCACGACGGCGAGGTCGGGATCGAGCCCCTCGACGGTCAGCCCCGGCAACCGCAAGGCGGGATTCTCGGTGTTCTGGAATTCGAGGGACACCTGGAAGAGCGGCGAGTGGGCGGTCGACCGCACCGGTCCGACTGCGTCCACCACCCGTTCGAAGGGCAGGTCGGCGTGCGCGAAGGCACCGAGGTCGGCGTCGCGGACCCGAGCGAGCAGGTCACGGAACGGCTGTTCCGCCGCTACCGGGGTGCGCAGCGCCAGCGTGCCGACGAACATGCCGACGAGGTCGTCGAGCGCCGCCTCGCCGCGGCCGGCGATCGGGGTGCCGATCGCCACGTCCCCGGTGCCGCCGAGCCGGCCGAGCAGAACGGCGAGTGCGGCGTGCACGATCATGAATTCGGTGGACCGGTACTCTCGCGCCGCCGTCCGGATCCGCTCGTGCAGGCCGGGGTCGATCGCGAAGCGCACCCGGTCGCCCCGGAACGACTGCTGTGCGGGACGCCGACGGTCGGCAGGCAGTTCGAGGAGTTCGGGCAGCCCCGCGAGCGCCGACTCCCAGTAGGCCAGTTGCCGCGAGATCAGCGATCCGGGGTCGTCCTCGGACCCCAGCAGCCTGCGTTGCCACAGTGTGTAGTCGGCGTACTGCACGGGCAGCGGCGTCCAGGCGGGAGCGCGACCGTGGACGCGGGACTCGTACGCGATCATCACATCCCGCACCAGCGGTGCCATGGAGAAGCCGTCGGCCGAGATGTGGTGGACCACCACGGCGAGCACATGATCCGTCGGGTCCAGGGAGAACAGGGCGACGCGCAGCGGGACGGCGGCGGCGACGTCGAAGCCGGCCGACACCAGCCGGGTGAGCTCCTCCCGGAGGAGGCCTTCGTCCGCGACCGGGGTCGGCGCGCGCATCGGGGTGGCGGGCGCGCGGATCTCCTGGACGGGTTCGCCGTCGCGGAGCGGGAAGCGGGTGCGCAACGACTCGTGCCGGGTCACGACGTCCGTGACGGCGGCGGTCAGCGCATCCACGTCGAGGTCGCCGGTGAGCCGCACCACCATCGGGATGTTGTAGGCGGGCGAACTCGTGTCGAACTGGTTGATGAACCACATGCGTTGCTGAGCGAAGGACAGCGGGATGCGGTCGGGACGGTCCCCGGCGGTGAGGGCGGGACGGCCGGACGGACCCGCTCCCGCGTGCTCGATGCGCGCGGCGAACGCCTCGACGGTGGGCGCCTCGAACAACGCGCGCACGCCGATGTCGGTGCCGAGTGCGGCGCGCAGGCGGGCCACCGCCCGGGTCGCGCTCAGCGAGTTGCCGCCGAGGTCGAAGAATCCCGCATCCGCGCTCACCCGGTCGAGTCCGAGGACCTCCGCGAAGACCTCGGCCACCATCTCCTCGACCGGATCGGCGGGTACCCGGTATTCGCGCGTGCCGACGTCGTATTCGGGTGCGGGCAGGGCTTTGCGGTCGAATTTGCCGACGGCGTTCAGCGGGATCTGGTCCAGCACCGTGATCGAGGACGGAACCATGTGGGCGGGCAGTCTGCCCGCGAGCCGTCGGGTGATCGTCTCGGTATCGAGAGCACGTTCGGGCGCGGGCACGACGTAGGACGCGAGGAGTGTGTCCCCGGCCGGTCCGCGGTAGGCGACCGTGGCCGCGAACCGGATGTCGGAGTCGGCCATGAGGGTGGTGTCGATCTCGCCGAGTTCGATGCGGAACCCACGCACCTTCACCTGGAAGTCGCTGCGGCCGAGGTACTCGATGGTGTGCTCGGGCGTCCAGCGCACGATGTCGCCGGTGCGGTACATCCGCTTCCCGGGATCGGCGGGGTCGGCGACGAACCGTTCTGCCGTCAGCCCGGGGCGCCGGTGGTAGCCGCGCGCCAGTCCCGCACCGGCGAGGTACAACTCCCCGGGAACCCCGACCGGGACGGGCTGCAACCGGGAATCGAGCACCAACTCCGTGACACCGCGGATCGGTCCGCCGATGGTGATCCGCTCCCCCGGGATCAGGGGATCGCTGATGTTGGACATGATCGTGGTCTCGGTCGGTCCGTACCCGTTGTACAACCGGCGTCCCGGCGCCCACCGGTTCACGAGTTCGGGTGGGCAGGCCTCGCCGCCGACGACGACGTCGGTGAAATGATCCAGCCCCGCCGGGTCGAGGGACGCGAGTGCCGCCGTGGTGACGAATGCGTGGGTGACGTGCCGCTCGCGGATCAGTTGGGCGAGTTCGTCGCCGCCGAATACCGTGGGCGGCGCGATCACCATCGTCGCTGCCGCGCCGAACGCCTGCAGGTACTCGAATACGGATCCGTCGAAGCTCGGTGTCGAAAAGTGCAGCGTCCGGGATGCGGGGTCCGCCCCGAAGCGGGCGAGTTGGTCGCGCGCGAAATTGTCCAGACCGCGGTGCGTCACGGTCACGCCCTTCGGCCTGCCGGTGGACCCCGACGTGTAGACGAGGTATGCGGCCGTGTCGAGGGTGACCGGTCCCCTGCGGTCGCCGTCGTCGACCGGTGCCGCGGATGCGGCCGCGCACTCGGCGACGAACGCGGGATCGTCGAGCACCAGCCAGTCGGTGGTCTCGGGCAGGCGGGCGCGATGCTCGGACGTCGTCAGCCCGAGTGCGCACTCCGAATCGGTGAGCATGTGCGTGATGCGCTCGCCCGGATAGTTCGGGTCGACGGGCACGAACACGGCCCCGGTCTTGGCCACCGCCCAGACACACAGCACCGACTCGATCGAGCGTGGGATACCCACGGCCACCGATGTTTCCGGGCCGAGTCCGCGGTCGATCAGAGCACGGGCGAGCCGGGTGGACCGCTCGTCCAGCTCCCGGTACGACACCTCGACGTCGCCGGACGACAGGGCGACCGCATCCGGGTCGACGGCGGCCGCGTCCGTGAAGATCTGCGGGAGCGTGCGGACGGAGCCGGCGGGACCACCGCGGACCGGTACCAGTTCCGCCCGTTCGCGCTCGGTGAGCAGCGACAGCCGGGCGAGCGGCACGTCGGGTCCGGTGCAGGCATCGAGCACCCGCACCACCCGCTCGGCGATGTCCTCGATCGCGCCGGGGGCGAACAGGTCGGGCACGTACTCGAACTTCAGGTGCAGGCTCGCCGCCGCCGACGCGACGAGGCTCAGCGGGTAGTGGGCGGCGTCGCGGGCATCCACGCCGGTCACGCGGAGCCCGGCGATGTCGGTGTCTTCCGACAGCCCGGCCCGGTCCACCGGGTACGACTCGAACACGGTGAGCGTGTCGAACCCGACGCCGGGACCCGCGGCGTCCTGGATCTCGGCGAGACCCGTGTAGTGGTGATCGAGCATCGCCGCCTGCTCGGCCTGCACCCGCTCCAGCAACGCGCCGAGCGTCTCCTCCGGACGCAGCGTGACGCGCACCGGCACGGTGTTGATGAACAGCCCGACCATCGTCTCGATGCCGGAGAGTTCCGGCGGCCGGCCGGAGACGGTGGCGCCGAACACGACGTCGTCGCGTCCCGTGAGCATCCCCAGCACGATGCCCCATGCCGTCTGCAGAATGCTGTTGAGGGTGAGCCCGCGAGCACGCGCGGATTCGCGCAGCCGGTCGGTCCGGTCCTCGTCGAGGTCGAACACCCACTCCCGCGACACGGTCGACAGTTGCCGAGCCCGGTCGGCGGGCACCAGCAGCGTCGGTTCCTCCACACCCGCGAGTGCGTCCGCCCAGGCCCGCGCGGACAGGCCGGTGTCGCGCCTGTTCATCCACGCCAGGTAGTCGCGGTAGTCCCGCACCCGGGACAGCGGCGCCAGGTCGGCATTCGTGGCGTACAGCGTGAGCAGTTCCCGGATCATCAGCGGCATCGACCAGCCGTCGAGCAGGATGTGGTGGTTCGTCGACACCAGCCGGCAGCGGCCGCCGGCCGTCCGCACCAGCAGGAACCGGATCAGCGGTGCGGTGGTCATGTCGAACGGGGTGGTCCGGTCGGCGGCCAGCAGTCGCTCGACCTCGGCGGTCGCCGCGTCCTCGTCCAGTCCGCTCAGGTCGATCTCCCGCCAGGGCACCGCAACCCGGCCCGCAACCACCTGCACGGCCCCGCCCTCGGTGTCGTGACAGAACGCGCTGCGCAGGTTCGGGTGACGGTCGAGGAGGGCGCCGGCGGCCCGGCGCAGTCGTTCCGCATCGACGTCGCCGCCGAGGTCGAGGATCAGCTGGACGAGGTAGGCGTCCACCGATTCGTCGGCCAGTTCGGCATGGAACAGCATGCCCGCCTGCAGCGGCGACAGCGGCCAGACGTCGGTCATCGCCGGGTAGCGGCGCTCGAGGTCGTCGATCGCGCTCTGGCCGAGCCGGACGAGGCTCAGGTCGGACGGGGTGAAGCCGCCGCCACCGGACCGGGCGTGCGCGGTGAGGGCCTCGAGCGCGCCGACCCACAGCCCCGCGAGTTCGCCGACGTCGTCGGCGGCGATCACCCCGACGGGGAACGACCACGTGGCGGTGAGGGCGGGACCGGCGGCGGTGTCGGTGGTCCTGGCGTTCACGTCGACGACGGCCGCCGCGGGCAGCCCGGACTGCGCGGCGGCGGCGAGCCCCGCGTCGGAGACCGGCGTCCAGTCGCCGTCCGCCGCGGAACCCGAACCGAGCCTGCCGAGGTAGTTGAAACTCACCTGCGCGCTCGGCAGGGCCGCGAGCTCCGGCGCCGTCTCGGCGTCGAGGTAACGGAGCAGCCCGAACCCGATGCCGTGGTCGGGGATCGACTGCAACCGCTCCTTCACGGCCTTGACCGCAGCACCGGCGGCGGGGCCGGCCGCGAACGCGTCGTCGACGTCCACGCCGCTCAGGTCGAGGCCCACCGGGAAGATCGTGGTGAACCAGCCGACGGTGCGGGCGAGATCGGCGCCCGGCACCACCTGCTCCTCACGACCGTGCCCCTCGAGATTCACCAGGGCGCCGGACGACTCGATGCCGCGCGCCCGGCGCCAGCGGACGAGCGCCAACGCCAGCGCCGTCAGCAGTCCGTCGCCGACACTCCCGTGGAAGGCCTGGGGCAGCGTCGTCAGCAGCGCCTCCGTCACCTCGACGGGAACCCGGACCTCGACGTCGGAGGTCTGGATGTCGGTTGCGGTGAGGGGCCGCGACCCGAGCGGCGGGTCCGGGGTGTCGAGCATCCGCCGCCAGAGGTCGAGTTCGGCTGTGCGAGAGGGTTCCTGCGCCACATCCGTGAGGGCGTGCGCCCACCGGCGCATCGACGTGCCGATGCCGGGCAGGGTAGGCGGCTCACCCGACGGCACCTGAGCGCAGGCGAGGGCGAGGTCGGGGACGAGGATGCGCCACGACACCCCGTCGACCACCACGTGATGGGCGACGATCAGCAGCCGTCCCGCGGCGGCCGGTGTCGCGCTGCTCGCGAACCACACCGCCTGCACCATCACACCCGACTCCGGGTCGAGCCGGCCCGCGGCGGCGTCCAGTTCGCGGGACGCGGCCTCGGTGAACGAGTCCGCGGCGTCGAGCGGCACCGTGCGCACCACCGCGGTCGCCCGCACCCAGCCGGGCGGTGCGACCACCATCGCCGCACCCCGCTCGGCCCGGTCGCTGCGGTACAGTCGGGCGCGCAGCATGTCGTGCCGGTCCAGGACGGCCTGCATCGCCGCCGTCAGCGTGTCTTCGTCCAGTGCGGCGGGGGTCGTGGACAGCGCGGCCTGGGAGTACCGCCGGAAATCGCCGTCCCTGCCCAGCATCCAGTGCACGATCGGGGTCAGTGGCAACTCGCCGACGCCGCCGCCGGGCAACTCCTCCAGCGTGACGGTCTCCTCCCCCGCGGTCGCGACCTCCGCGAGTGCGGCAACCGTCTTGCGTTCGAACACGTCCCGCGGGGTGATCACCACCCCGGACGCCTTCGCCCGGGTGACGAGCTGAATCGACATGATGGAGTCGCCGCCCACCGCGAAGAACGAATCGTCGACACCCACCGATTCGAGGCCGAGGACCTCGGCGAACAGTGCGGCCAGGATCCGCTCCGTCTCCGTGGCGGGGGCACGACTGAGCGACACCTGCCGTCCGAAGTCCGGTTCGGGCAGCGCTCGGCGGTCGAGTTTGCCGTTCACCGTGAGGGGTAGGGCGTCGAGCACCACCACGGTCGCGGGCACCATGTGCGCCGCCAGCCTGTCGGCGACCGCGTCGACGATTCCGGCCGGGTCCAGCACCCGGCCCGCCTCGGGCACCACGTAGCCCACCAGTCGTTCGCGCCGCGCCGACACCACCGACTGCGCCACACCGTCGCAGTCGAGGAGCGCCGACTCCACCTCACCGAGCTCGATGCGGAAACCCTTGACCTGCACCTGGAAGTCGTTGCGGCCCAGATATTCCAGCTGGCCGTCCGTGTTCCACCGGCCGAGGTCGCCGGACCGGTACATCCGCGATCCGGGTGTGTGCGGGTCGGCCACGAACCGGGTCGACGTGAGCGTGAACCGGCCCAGATAACCCCGGGACACCTGCCCGCCCGACACGTAGAGTTCCCCGACCACTCCCGGCGGCACCGGGTGCAGGCGGGAGTCGAGCACGTAGACGCGCAGGCCGGGCAGTGCCCGGCCGATCACCGAGGCCGAGGCGGATGCGGCGAGTTCCTCGTCCAGCGGCAGGTGACTGACGTGCACGGTGGTTTCCGTGATGCCGTACATGTTCACCAGCGCCGGGGCGGTGTCGACGCGCCGCGCGTACCAGCGGGTGAGCTGCCCCAGGTCGAGGGCTTCGCCGCCGAACACCACGACGCGGAGGGCGAGTTCGGCGGCGCCGGCGACCCGGTCCGCCTCGGCGAGTTGGTAGAAGGCGGTGGGGGTCTGATTCAGGACGGTGACGTTCTCGTCCCGCAGCAGTCGCAGGAACATGTCGGGTGAGCGGGTCGTGAAGTAGTCCACCACCACCAGCCGGCCGCCGTGCAGCAGCGCGCCCCACAACTCCCACACGGAGAAGTCGAACGCCGCCGAATGGAACATGGTCCACACGTCGGAGGCATCGAACCGGAACAGGGGCTGCGTGTTCGCGAACAGGGTGACGACGTTGCGGTGCGCCACCTGAACGCCTTTCGGCCGGCCCGTCGAGCCGGAGGTGTAGATGACATACGCCACCGAGTCCGGGCGCAGCGGTCCGGTCCGGTCGCCGTCGGTCACCGGCAGCGGCGACGTACGGTCGAGTTCTGCCACCGTCTCCGCGCTGTCCACGAGGAGGAGCGGGACCCCGCTCGCCCGGACCGCGCCGGATTCGGCCTCGGTGGTCAGCACACACACCGGCCGGGCGTCGGCGAACACGAACGCGAGCCGCTCCGCCGGGTACGTGACGTCCACGGGCACATAGCCGGCGCCCGACTTCACCACCGCGAGCAGCGCCACCACCAGATCCACCGACCGCGCCGCGGCGACGGCCACCAGGGTCTCGGGGCCGGCGCCCCGCGCGATCAGCAACCGCGCCAGACGATTCGCCCGGCTGTCCAGCTCGTCGTAGGTGAGCGAGACGCCTTCGCACACGACGGCCGTCGCGTGGCGGGATCGCTGCGCGGCCCGCTCGAACAGTTCCGCCAGGGTCGCGTCCGGCGCGGCGGGCTCGGCGAGCGCCGGCAGCACCAGATCCCGCTCCACCCTGTCCAGGATCTCGATGTCGCCCACCGGGAGGCCCTCGGCAGCGGCGACCGATTCGAGCACCCGCAGGAACCGGTCCCCGAACCGCGCCACGGTGCCGCGATCGAGCACGTCCGTCGCGAACCGCAGTCCGGCAGCGAGTCCGGCCGGTGCGCCGTCCGTGTCGATCTGTTCGGCGACGCTCAGTTCCAGGTCGAACTTCGCGACGCCGAGGTCCACGTCGAGCGAGTCGACGGTGAGTCCGGGCAGTTCGAGGTGGGTGCCCTCCGCGTTCCGGAACTCGATGAGCACCTGGAACAGTGGGGTGTGCGACGTGGATCGTTCGGGGGCGAGATGGTCGACAAGCCGCTCGAACGGGATGTCCGCATGCTCGAACGCACCGAGGTCCGCGGCCCGGACCGCGGTCAGTACCTCACCGAACGACGCCCGCGGATCCACCACCGTTCGCAGCACGAGCGTGTTGACGAACATGCCCACCACGTCGTCGAGCACCGCCTGCCCGCGACCGGCGACGGGCGTTCCCATCGTGACGTCGTCCGTGCCCGACAACCGGGACAGCAGGACGGCGAACGCCGCGTGGACCGCCATGAACAGCGTCGAATTATGTCGGGCCGCGATCGTGTTCAACGCCCGGTGCAGCCGGGCCGGCACCTCGAACTCGACGACGTCCCCGCCGTACGACCGCTGGGCGGGGCGCCGCCGGTCGACCGGGATCTGCAGCACCTCGGGCACACCGGACAGGGTGTCCGTCCAGTAGCCCAGCTGCCTCGACAGCACCGAGTCCGGGTCGTCGACCGCGCCGAGGAAGTCCCGCTGCCACACGCTGTAGTCGGCGTACTGCACCGTCAGCGGAGTCCAGCCGGGGGTGTCCCCCACGGTCCGGGCGGTGTACGCGAGCATGACGTCGCGGGCGAGCGGCATCATGGAGAACCCGTCGGCGGCGATGTGGTGCACCACGATGGCCAGGACGTGCTGCTCGGGCTCCAGCTCGAACAGACTTGTGCGGAACGGGATCTCGTCGCTCACGTCGAAACCGGCGCCGACCAGGGCTGCGAGGGCGTCCCGCAGTGCACGGTCACCGGCGACGGCCACCGGATCGAGGCGGGGGGTGGCCCGCCCGGGATCGACGATCACCTGGTGCGGTCCGTCCACCGACCCGGGAAACACGGTGCGCAGCGATTCGTGCCGTTCGACGACGTCGCCGACCGCCGCGAGCAGGGCGGCGTGATCGAGGACTCCGGTCAGTCGCAGAGCGATCGGGATGTTGTAGGCGGGCGAAGACGTGTCGAACTGGTTGACGAACCACATGCGTTGCTGCGCCAGCGACAACGGGATCCGGTCGGGGCGCGGTCGTGCGGCGAGTGCCACCGACGGGGTGGTCGCCGTCGCCGCCGAGTCGATCCGGACCGCCAGATCGGCCACGACGGGCGCGTCGAACAGCGCGGCCACGCCGATCCCGGCGTCGAGGGCGGAGTTGATGCGCGCCACCGCCCGGGTGGCGCTGAGCGAGTCGCCGCCGAGTTCGAAGAAGCTGTCGTCCGCACCGACACGCGGGGCACCGAGCACGTCGGCGAACACCTGCGCGACGGCCTCCTCGACCGGAGTGGTGGGCGCCCGGTACCCGATGGTCGCCGACGTGAATTCCGGTGCGGGCAGCGCCTTCCGGTCGAGCTTGCCGACGGGGGTCAGTGGAATCTCGTGGAGGACGACCACCGCGGCGGGCACCATGTACTTGGGCAGGATCCGGCCCGCGAACGCGAGCACGTCCGGCGCCGCCACCTCCTCGCCGTCGTGCGGCAGCACGTACGACACCAGCGCCGTGTCCCCCAGCGGGCCCGGCCTGCCGAGGGTCGCGGCGAAGTCGAGGTGCGGATGGGTGGTGAGAACGGAATCGATCTCCCCCAGTTCGACGCGCTGACCGCGGATCTTCACCTGGAAGTCGCTGCGCCCGAGGTATTCGAGGGTGTGGTCGCGACGCCACCGCACGACGTCGCCCGTGCGGTACATCCGGCCGCCGCCGTAGGGGTCGGCGACGAACCGCTCCGCGGTGAGCGCAGGCCGGCGGTGGTATCCGCGGGCCAGCGCCGGTCCCGCGATGTACAACTCGCCGGGCACCCCGGCCGGAACGGGCTGCAGCCGCGCGTCGAGGACCGACAGCGCGATGCCCCGGACGGGGCTCCCGATGGTGACCGGCTCGCCCGGTCTCATCGGCCGGCTGAACGTGGTGAGGATGGTGGCCTCGGTGGGGCCGTACCCGTTGAACATCGCCCGATCCGCACCCCACGCGGCGACCAGTTCGTCACCGACGGCGTCGCCGGCCACGACGAGCGCCTCGAGGTGCTCGATGCGATCGCGCTCCACGGTGGCCAGGACGGCCGGGGTGATGCAGGCGTGGGTGACGCGTTCGCGCCGCAGCAGCGCGGCCAGTTCCGCCCCGCCGTATACGTCGGGGGGAGCGATGACGAGCGTCGCCCCGGCGGCACACGACTGGACGAGTTCGAGTATCGCCACGTCGAAGCTGGGTGAACAGATGTGCAGGCACCGGGCGTCGGGCGACACGGTGTAGTGCTCGGTCTGTTCGGTGAGCAGGTTCGCCAGACCGCGGTGGGTGACGACGACGCCCTTCGGCCTGCCGGTGGACCCGGATGTGTAGATGGCGTACGCGGCGTGGTCGACGTCGAGCACCGACCGGCGGTCCAGGTCGGTGACGTGGACCGGCGATGCGGCGGCCCACGTGCGGTCGAAGGCCGGATCGTCCAGCACCAGCCACGGCACGGAACCGGGCAATCGGTGCCGGTGCGCCGACGTCGTCACACCCAGTGCCGCACCGGAATCGGCCAGCATGTGCTCGATGCGGTCGGCGGGATAGTTCGGGTCGACGGGCACGAACGCCGCGCCCGCTTTCGCGACCGCCCACACGGCCAGCACCGATTCCCGTGATCGGGGTAGCCCGAGCGCCACGAACGTCTCCGGCCCGGCACCGCGTTCGATGAGGACGCGGGCCAGCGCGCTCGACCGCTCGTCGAGTTCGCGGTAGCTCGTCTCGCGTCCGTCGAAGACGAGCGCGGGCGCCTCCCGCCGGTTCCCGGCCGAGGCGGTGAGGATCTCGGGCAGGGTCTTCGGCGGACCGGCGGGGGCCCCGGACACCGCGGTGTACTCCCGGAGTTCGGCCTCCGACAGCAGGGTGAGGTGGGCGATGGGTGTATCGACGTCCGACAGCAGGATCTGCACGACGCGCGCGACGCGGGCCGCCACCGACTCCGCGAACTCGCTCTGGAAGACGTTCGGCTGGTACCGCAGTCGCAGGTGCAGTCCGGTGTCGACGTGCGCCATCAGGGTGAACGGGTAGTGGGTGGAGTCGATCCCCTCGATCCCGGCGACGTGCATGCCGTCGATGTCGGTGTCTTCCGACAACCCCATGCGGTCCACCGGATACGACTCGAACACGGTCAGCGTGTCGAACACGGCGCCCTCGCCCACGGCGCGCTGGATCTCGGTGAGTCCCACGTAGTGGTGATCGAGGAGGGCGGACTGTTCACGCTGGAAACGCTGCAGCAGTTCGGCGAGCGTCTCCTCGCGGCGCAGGCGCAACCGGACGGGCACCGTGTTGATTAACAGCCCCACCATCGACTCGATGCCTGCTACTCCCGGTGGGCGGCCGGACACCGTGGCTCCGAAAACCACGTCCTCGCGGGTGCCGAGCGTGGTCAGCACGAGCCCCCACGCCACCTGGACGAGGGTGTTCAACGTCAGCCCGTGCTCCCGCGCGAGGGTCTCGAGCGCCCGGGTCTTCTCCTCGCCCACGTCGAGGCGCACGTCCTCGGGTTCGGCGAAGCTCTGCTCGCCGCGCGCCGCGGGCGCCACGAACGTCGGCTCGTCCGAGCCGGCGAGGGCGGATACCCAGGCAGCCGTAGACCGTTCGTGGTCCTGCCTGCCGATCCACTGCAGGTAGTCGCGGTAGGACGTGACGCGGGGAAGGGCCGTCGTGTCGCCGTCCGTGGCGTAGAGGACGAGCAGGTCCTTGATCACCAGCGGCGTCGACCATCCGTCGAGGAGGATGTGGTGATGGGTCACGACCAGCCGGTACCGGTCGGGTGCGATGCGCAGCAACGTGAATCGGAGCAGCGGCGCCTCGGACATCTCGAACGGGACGGCGCGCTCGGCCGCGACGAGTGCCGCCGCCTCCGTCGTGATCCGGGTGTCGTCGAGATCCGACAGGTCGACGTCGGTCCACGGCGCGGTCGCCCTCGCGAGTACCACCTGGACCGGTCCGCCACCGGTGTCGGCGAACGCCACCCGGAGGTTCGCGTGCCGGTCGAGCAGGCCCTGTGCGGCGCGGCGGAGTCTGGCGGAGTCGACGGTGCCGCGCAGGTCGAGGACCAGCTGCACCTGATACGCGTCGAGGCGATGCTCGGACAGCTGCGCGTGGAACAGCAGACCGGCCTGCAGCGGTGACAACGGCCAGATGTCGGCGACGTCCGGGTAGGTGCTCTCGAACCGGTCGATGTCTGTCTGCCCGACCGACACCAGATCGAGATCGGACGGTGTCAGCCCGCCTGCGCCCGGACGGCTCGCGTGCTCGGCCAGGGCGGTGAGTGCCCGAACCCACAGTGCGGACAGCTCTTCCACGTCCTCGGCGGCCAGCACACCCGTGGGGTACGACCACGTCGCGGTGAGTACCGGGGCGCCGTCCCGGGCGGTGGTGGCGGCGTTGACGTCCACGACCCAGGCGGCGGGCATGTCGTAGTTCTGGGTTCCGCCGAGGTCCCCGCTGCCGGCGACGGGCAGCCAGGGCACGTCGCCCCCGCTCGTCGCCACCCGGCCGAGATAGTTGAAACTCACCTGCGGTGGCCGGAATCGGCGCAGTGCCTCCGAGCCGACCGGATCCAGGTACCGCAGCATCCCGTAGCCGATGCCGTGATCGGGGATGGCGAGGAGTTGTTCCTTGATTGCCTTGATCGCGGACCCGGCCGCGTCGTCGCCGGCGAGGGCGGCGTCGACGCCGATGCCGGTGAGGTCGAGTCGCGCCGGGAACAGTGTGGTGAACCACCCGACGGTGCGGGACAGGTCGGCGCCGGGCACGACGTGGTCTTCGCGTCCGTGACCCTCGAGGTTGATCAGCACGTCGGCCGACTCGACCCCACGACGGCGCCGCCACCGAATCATCGCCAGCGTGAGCGCCGTGAGGAGGCCGTCTCCGACGGTGCCGTGGAAGGCGGCGGGCAGCGTGGTGAGGAGTGCCTCGGTGACGTGTGCGGGTACTTCCACGGTGACGCGGCCCGTCGTGGCATCGACGTCGACTGCGGGATCCAGCGGCCGGGAGCCGACGAGCGGATCGGGGCCGTCCAGGATCGACTGCCACCGGCCCGCTTCGGCGCGTCGGGACCCCACGGCCTCGGTGAGTCCGTGTGACCACCGCCGCATCGACGTCCCCACGGCAGCCAGCGCGGCGGGCAAACCCTCGGCGACGCGGGTGTGGGCCGCCGCCAGATCCGAGATCAGGATCCGCCACGACACGCCGTCGACCACGAGATGATGCGCGACCAGCAGCAACCGCCCCTGCCCGCCGGGACCGTCGAACCAGAGCACCTGCACCATGCTGGCCGAGGCCGGGTCCAGGCGGTCCGCCGCCGCGTTCAGTTCCGCCCTCGCCACCGCATCGAAATCACCAGGGTCGAACGACGTCACGGGCACGTGATGGATCAGCGCGTCGGCAGGCACCGATCCGGCCGGCAGCACCGTCATGGCCCACTGCCCCGCCTCGTCGACGGCGAGCCGCGCGCGGAGCATGTCGTGGCGGTCCAGCACGGCGTCGACGGCGGCGGCGAGATCGTCGCGGGTGAGCCGGGGCGGCGCGGTGACCAGCACGGCCTGGGAGAACCGGTCCAGCCGGCCGCCGCTGCGCCCCAGCATCCACGCGACGACGGGTGTCAGCGGAACCGGGCCGACGCCGGCGCCGGGAAGTTCCTCCAGCACCACGGTATCCGCGCGCTCGTAGTGGGCCACCTCGGCGAGACCGGCGACGGTCCTGCGTTCGAACACGTCCCGCGGGGAGAGAATCAGGCCGGCTGCCTTCGCGCGGGCCACCAGCTGGATCGACATGATGCTGTCGCCGCCCAGCGCGAAGAACGAATCGTCCACACCCACCCACTCGAGTCCCAGCACGTCCCGGAACAGACCGGCGAGCAGCGCCTCCGTCTCGGTCCGCGGCGGACGACTGTCGGTGACGGCGACACCGAAGTCCGGTTCCGGCAGCGCCTTCCGGTCGAGCTTGCCGTGGACCGTCACCGGGAGCGCCGCGATCACCACGACGGCGGCGGGCACCATGTACGCCGCGAGCCGCGTGCCCGCGAACTGCAGCACCTCGCCCGGATCGATGTCCGCTCCGGGTTCGGGGACCACGTACCCGATCAGCCGGTCGCCGGACCGTTCGTCCCGGCGCACGTCGGCGACCGCCGCCGCCACGTCGCCGTGCGCGAGCAGCGCCGATTCGACCTCGCCGAGTTCGATCCGGAATCCGCGGATCTTCACCTGGAAGTCGGTGCGCCCCAGGTAGTCGAGTTGCCCGTCCACCGTCCAGCGCACGAGGTCGCCGGTCCGGTACATCCGGCTGCCCGCCGGCCCGAAGGGGTTGGCCACGAAGCGTTCCGCAGTCAGCGGGTATCGCCCGTGATAGCCACGTGCGAGCGCGGGGCCGGCGAGATACAGCTCCCCCGCGACCCCCGCCGGTACGGGATGCAGCCGCGCGTCGAGGACCGCCTCGGTGAACCCGAGCGTCGGCGCGCCGATCGTGACCGGTTCGCCCGGCGCCAGCGGGGTGCTGATGCTCGACACGACGGTCGACTCGGTCGGACCGTACGCGTCGAACATGGCCCGGCCCGGCGCCCAGCGGGCCACCAGTTCCGGTGGGCAGGCCTCGCCGCCGGTCACCACGCACCGCACGCTCTCGAGGCCGGCGGGATCGACCGAGGCGAGCGCCGCCGGGGTGACGAAGCAGTGCGTGACCCGCTCGCGCAGCAGCAGATCCGCGAGCTCCTCGCCGCCGTAGACGGACGGGGACGCGATCACCATCGTCGCGCCCGGCCCGACCGCCAGCATCAGCTCCAGCACGGAGGCGTCGAAGCTCGGCGACGCGAAGTGCAGGGTGCGGGACGCCGCGGTCGTGTCGAACGTGTTCTGCTCCGTCGCAGCGAAATTCGCCAGGCCGCGGTGTGTGGTCACCACGCCCTTCGGCCTGCCCGTCGATCCCGACGTGTAGATGACGTACGCGGGGTGGTCCACGTGCAACGCCGACGTGCGGTCGGTGTCGGTCACCGCCGCCGCCGGGAGCAGCGCCAGTTCGGCCTCGGTTCCGGGGTCGCCCGGCACCAGCCACGGGATCGACGCGGGAAGGGCCGACTGCAACGCGGCCGTGGTGAGACCGGCGACGGCGCCCGAGTCACCGAGCATGTACTCGATGCGGTCGGCCGGATGATTCGGGTCGACCGGCAGGAACGCGGCCCCGGTCTTGGCCACCGACCAGACCGCCAGCACGGATTCGATCGACCGCGGCAGCGCCAGAGCCACCACCTGTTCCGGGCCGACGCCGCGCTCGATCAGGAGCCGGGCGAGCCTGTTCGACCATTCGTCGAGGTCCCGGTAGGACACCTCACGTCCTTCGAAGGACAGCGCCGCGGCGTCCGGGTCCGCGGCCGTGGCGGCCGCCAGCAACTGCGGCAGCGTCCGAGCCGCCACGCCGGGGCCCCCGCTCGCGGACGTCAGTGCGACCCGCTCGCCGGCGCCGAGGACGTCGACGTCGCCGACCGGGGCGTCCGGGGACTCGGTGACGGCGCTCAGGATCCGGACCAGGCGCTCGGCGAACGCGGCCACCGTGTCCGCGTCGAAGATGTCGGTGGCGTACCCGAGCGCCGCACTGAGGCCCCCGGGATGCCCTTCGGCGTCGGCGTTCTCCCGCAGGGTCAGCTGGAGGTCGAAATTGATCGGGTCGAACGCGAGGTCGAGGGGTTCGACGTGGAGGCCCGGCAGCTCCAGCTCGGGGCGCTCGGTGTTCTGGAATTCGAGCATCACCTGGAACAGCGGCGAGTACGCCGTCGAGCGGGAGGGACGCAGGCTTTCCACGACGCGTTCGAACGGGACGTCCGCGTGCGTGAACGCCCCGAGATCGGCCTCGCGGACCTGCGCGAGCAGCTCGGCGAACGTGCGGGCGCCGTCGACGGGGGTCCGGAGCACGAGGGTGTTCACGAACATGCCGACCAGGTCGTCGAGCTCGGCCTCGCCGCGGCCCGCGATGGGGGTGCCCACGGCGACGTCGTCCGACGCGCTCAGCCGCGACAGCAGGACGGCCAGCGCGGAGTGCAGGGCCATGAACACGGTCGATCCGTGCCTGCGGGCGAGCTGCACGACGCTCCGGTGGAGGTCCGGGTCGATCTCGAACTCGACGCGGCCTGCACCCAGGGTCCGGGCGGCCGGGCGGGGCCGGTCCGTCGGCAATTCCAGCACATCCGGGAGGTCGGCCAGTGTCGCGGTCCAGTAGTCGAGCTGGCGGACGAGCGGCGAACCGCCGTCGTCTTCGTCGCCGAGCCAGTCCCGTTGCCACAGTGTGTAGTCGGCGTACTGCACAGGAAGCGGGGTCCAGTCCGGCGCGACGCCGCGGCGCCGCGCGGTGTACGCCGACAGGACGTCGCGGGCGAGCGGAACCATCGAGAAGCCGTCCGCCGCGATGTGATGCACGACCACGGCCAGCACGTGCTCGTGCTCGTTCACCCCGAACAGCCGGGCCCGCACCGGTGCCTCCGTCGTCACGTCGAACCCTGCGGAGAGCAGGCGGTGGAGTTCCGCGCCGAGGTCCGCCGACTCGACGGCGTGCGGTGTGAGAGCGGGCGCCACCTTCTCCGCCGGGAGGATCACCTGCCGCGGACCGCTGTCGGTGAGGGGGAAGACGGTGCGGAGGGATTCGTGGCGCTCGACGACGTCGGCGACGGCCGCTTCCAGCGCCTGCGTGTCGAGCGTGCCGGTGAGGCGGAGCGCGATCGCGACGTTGTACGCCGCACTGGCCGTGTCGAACTGGTTGATGAACCACATCCGCTGTTGTGCGAGCGAGACGGGGACCTCCCGCGACGGATCCCGCGGGGTCGGCGCCGGCCGGGATTCCAGGTTGGTTTCCCCGGCCTCGGCGCGGGCGGCCAACCCGGCGACAGTCGGGGCGTCGAACACGTCCCGCACGCCCAGCCGGTCGCCGACCGCGGCGTTGAGGCGGGCGACGAGCCGGGTCGCGGTCAGCGAGTTCCCGCCGAGCGCGAAGAAGTTGTCGTTCGCCCCCACCCGGACGATGCCGAGCAGGTCGGCGAACACGGCGGCGACGATCTCCTCCACCGGATTGCGCGGGGCGGCGAACCCCACCGTCGACGTGCCGAAGTCCGCTTCGGGCAGCGCTTTCCGGTCGAGTTTGCCGTTGACCGTCAGGGGCAGGGCGTCGATCACCACCACCGCGGCCGGCACCATGTACGACGGAACGCTCGCCCCGACCGCGTCGAGAACCGCCGCCGCATCGACATCCGCACCCATCTCCGGGACCACGTAGCCCACCAGCCGGTCGCCGTCCCGGTCGTCGCCGCGCACCACGACCACCGACTGCGCCACCCCGGCGCACGCGGCCAGAGCCGCCTCCACTTCGCCGAGTTCCACCCGGAACCCGCGCAGCTGCACCTGGAAGTCGCTGCGCCCCATGTACTCGAGCCGGCCGCCCGCACCCCACTTCACGACGTCGCCCGACCGGTACATGCGCGCCCCCGCCCGGTGGTGGCCGAACGGGTCGGCGACGAAACGCGTCGCGGTCAAACCCTGCCTGCCGATATAGCCGCGGGTCACCTGGTCGCCGGACACGTACAGCTCACCCACCACTCCGGGCGGCACCGGATGCAGCCGGCCGTCGAGGACGTAGACACGCAGACCGGGGAGTCCGCCGCCGATCACCGAGCCCGGTACGGACGCCGCCAGCGCACGATCGAGGGCGAGGACGCTGACGTGCACCGTGGTCTCGGTGATGCCGTACATGTTCACCAGCACGGGGTCCCGGTCGTCGTGCCGGGTGTACCACCGCTCCAGTTTCCCGACGTCGAGGGCTTCGCCGCCGAAGATCACGTGCCGCAAAGACAGTGGCGCCTGGTCGGTGTCCTCGACGGCGTTCGCCGCACGATCGGCCTCCGTCAGCTGGTAGAACGCCGTCGGGGTCTGGTTCAGCACCGTCACCCGTTCCCGGCGCAGCAGTTCGAGGAACGCGTCCGGCGATCGTGCGGTGAAGTAGTCGACCAGCACCAGCCGGCCACCGTGGACGAGCGCACCCCACAGTTCCCAGACGGAGAAGTCGAACGCGTACGAGTGGAACAGCGTCCAGACGTCGGACGAGTCGAACCCGAACAGCTCCCGGGTGTTGGCGAGCAGCGTGACGACGCACCGATGTGATACCTGGACGCCCTTCGGCCGCCCGGTCGACCCCGACGTGAAGATGACGTACGCGACGGCGTCGGCCCACAGCGGCCGCAACCGGTCCGAGTCGGTGACCGGCAGCCCGGACAGTTCGGCCACCGCACGCGCCGTCGCCGGATCGTCGATCGCCACCACCGGAATTCCGGCCGGCGCCAGCGACGCGAATTCCGCGCTCACCACGGCGCAGACGGGTCGCGCGTCCTCGAACATCGCTGCCACCCGCTCGGCGGGATAGCTGGTGTCGACCGGGACGTACCCGCCGCCGGCGGCGAGCACCGCCAGCAACGTCACCACGAGGGCAGGCGTGCGATCCACCATCACCGCGACCAGCGACTCGGTTCCCACCCCCTCGGCGATCAGCAACCGTGCCAACCGGTTCGCCTGCTCGTCCAGTTCGCCGTAGGTCAGCGTCTCGTCACCGCACACGACCGCAGTGGCGTCCGGGGTCGACGCGGTCACCCGCGCGAGCAACTCGACCACGGTCTGCGCGTCGGCCGGGACACCCGCACGGTTCCACCGGTCCAGCACCAGGTCGCGCTCGACCGCACCGAGAACGGGGATGTCCCCCACCACCGCCGCCGGGTCGTCGACCACCGCCCGCAGCACCCGGACGAAGCGTTCCCCGAACCCCTCCACCGACGTCCGGTCGAACACGTCCGTCGCGTACAGGAATGCGGCGGCCATACCTGCGGCGGTGCCCTTCTCGTCGTGGTATTCGGCGAGCGACAGCTGCAGGTCGAATTTGGCGACCCCCGGGTCGACGTCGACCGCCTCGACGGTCAGGCCCGGCAGTTCGAGGTGGGCGCGCACGGTGTTCTGGAATTCGAGCAGCACCTGGAACAGCGGCGAGTGGGACGTCGACCGGCCAGGCGCCAGCTCGTCGACGACGCTCTCGAAGGGAACGTCCGTGTGCCCGAACGCGCCCAGATCCGTGTCGCGGGCCCGGGCCAGCACGTCGGTGAACACCTCACCGGGCTCCACCGGAGTCCGCAGCACCAGCGTGTTCACGAACATCCCCACGAGGTCGTCCAGCGCCGCCTCGCCACGACCCGCGATCGGGGTGCCGATGGCGACGTCGCCCGATCCGGACATCCTCGACAGCAGCACGGCCAGCGCCGCGTGCATCACCATGAACAGGGTTGCGTGGTGCTCGCGCGCGAGGAGGAGCAGTTGCCGGTGCAGGCCCGCGTCGATCGCAAACGCCGCGGTCGCACCCTCGAGCGAGCGGGTCACCGGCCTGTTCCGGTCCAGCGGCAGGGCGCTGACCTCCGGGAGTTCGGCCAGCACACCGCGCCAGTACTGCAACTGCCGGGACATGAGGCTGTCCGCGTCGTCGGCACTGCCGAGGAGGCGACGCTGCCACACGCTGAAGTCGGCGTACTGCACGGGCAGCGGCTCCCAGCTCGGCGGTGTCCCGGACCGGCGTGCCGCGTATGCGACCATCAGGTCGCGGGCCAGCGGCGCCAGCGACGCCCCGTCGGCGGCGATGTGATGCACCACGATCACCAGCACGTGTTCGTCGGGGCCGATCCACAACAGCGCCGCCCGCAGCGGGACCTTCGCGCTCACGTCGAATCCGCCCGCGAGGAGGGTCGCGATCCTCTCGTGCAGCGACTCGTCGCCGTCGACGTGCGGGGTGAGGTCGGGGACGACGTCCGCGGTGTCGACCACCACCTGGTACGGCCCGTCCGCCGACGCGGGGTACACGGTGCGCAACGACTCGTGCCGCTCGATGACGTCGCCCACCGCGGCCCGCAGCGTGTCGGAGTCCAGAGGTCCGAGTAGGCGCACGGCCATCGGGATGTTGTACGCCACCGACGACGTGTCGAACTGGTTGAGGAACCACATCCGTTGCTGCGCCAGCGACAACGGGATCCGTTCGGGCCGCTCCCCGACGGCCAGGGGCGGTCGGTCCACGAGTTCCGTACCGGAACGGCGAACGTACGCGGCCAGCAGTTCGACGGTGGGCGCCTCGAACAACGCTCGCACACCCACGTCCGATCCGAGTGCCGCGTTGACGCGCGCGATCACCCGCGTCGCCACGAGAGAATTGCCGCCGAGGTCGAAGAAACTGTCGTCGACACTGATCCGTTCGACGCCGAGGACCTCGGTGAAGACCTCGGCGATCGATTCCTCGACCGGGTCGGTAGGCGCCTTGAATTCGGCGGCCGCGGACAGGAACCGCGGTTCCGGCAGTGCCGCGCGGTCCAGCTTGCCGACCGGGGTCAACGGGATCTCGTCCAGCACCACGACGACCGAGGGAACCATGTACGCCGGCAACCGGTTCCGCACCTGTCGCAGCAGTTCCGTCGTCTCGATCGGCCTGCCTGGGGCCGGGACGACGTACGAGACCAGGACCGTGTCCCCGGACGGCCCCGGCCTGCCGATGGTGACGGCCAGCCGCACGTCCGGATGTGTCTGCAGAATCGCGTCGATCTCGCCGAGCTCGATGCGGAAACCCCGCACCTTCACCTGGAAATCGCTGCGCCGCAGGTACTCGAGCGTGTGGTCGGGCCGCCACCGCACCACGTCACCCGTGCGGTACATCCGGCCGCGGCCGTAGGGGTCGGCGACGAAGCGCGCCGCGGTGAGACCGGGACGGCGGTGATAGCCCCGCGCCACACCGGCACCGGCGATGTACAGCTCACCGGGTACCCCGACGGGTACCGGATGGAGCCGGGCATCGAGTACCACCTCCTCGGCACCTCTGATCGGCCCGCCGAGTGTGATGGGGTCACCGGGGGTCATCGGTGCGCTGATGTTCGCCATGACGGTCGTTTCGGTGGGACCGTACGCGTTGTGCAGCCTGCGGTCCGGCGCCCACCGGGCCACCAGTTCGGGCGGGCAGACCTCACCGCCCACGGCCACGTCGAGGAAGTCGCCCAGCGCATCCGGCGGGATCGTGCCCAGCGCGGCCGTGGTGACGAAGCCGTGCGTGACGCGTTCCGACCGCAGGAGGTCGGCCAGTTCCGGGCCACCGTACGCGGATGGCGGCACGACCACCATCGTGGCACCCACCCCGAACGCCTGCAGGTACTCGAAGACGGACGCGTCGAAACTCGGCGTCGAGAAGTGCAGTGTCCGGGACGATCTCGTGGCGCCGAAGCGTTCCTGCTGGTCGGCCGCGAAGTTGTCGAGCCCGCGGTGCGTGACGGTGACGCCCTTCGGCTGCCCCGTCGAGCCGGACGTGTAGATCAGGTACGCGGAATTGTCGAGATGCAGGGGCCGGATGCGGTCGGAGTCGGTCACCGGATTGTCGGGCCGGGCCGCGCAGGCGGCCTGGAAGTCCTGGTCGTCGAGCACGCACCAGGGAATAGAATCGTGGAGGCGTCCCCGCAGCGACTCCTCCGTCAGGCCCAGCACCGCACCGGAATCGGCGAGCATGTAGTCGATCCGATCGGGCGGGTAGTTCGGGTCCACCGGAACGAATGCCGCCCCCGTCTTCGCGACGGCCCACACGGAGGCCACCGACCGGAACGAGCGCGGCAGTGCCAGCGCGACGAACGATTCCGGCCCCACCCCGCGGTCGATCAGCATTCGCGCGACCTGCGTCGACCACCGGTCCAGCTCGCGGTACGACAACTCCTCGCCCTGCCGCGACAGGGCCGTCGCCGCCGGATCCAGCGCGGTTGCGTCCGCGAAGAGGTCGGGCAGGGTGCGCTCGGACCGGCCCGGGCGTCCTCGTACCGGTGTCAGCGCGGAACGTTCGTCCGCGGAGAGGATCTCGATGTCTCCGACCGGAACCTCGGGGTCGGCCGCCATCGCGCCGAGTATGCGGAGGTACCGGTCGGCGGCCACCCGGATCGTGTGGACGTCGAACAGTTCTGCGGCGAAACCGAATTCGACGGTCACACCCGCCGCAGCCCCCGACTCGTCGACCGCTTCGGTCACGGTCACGCACAGGTCGAGGCCGGAGACGGTGCAACCCGGGGAGCCGGGCGCGCGGGTGTCGAGCAGCACCTGAACGATCGGTGCGTACGCGTCCGACACCGACACGTCGAGCTCCCGCACCAGCCGGTCGAACGGAACAGCGGTGTGCGCCACCGCCTCGGTGGCGACGTCCCGGACGTGCGACAGATAGTCGTGGCACGACACCTCGCTCGCGTAACGCGATCGCACCACCACGGTATCCGTGCGATCGCCCACGTCCACGGCGATTCCGACGGCGATGTCGCTGCTTCCGGTCACCCTGCCCAGCAGGATCGACAGGGCCGTCAGGAACACCGTTCGGCCGGTGGTGCCGGCGGCGTCGGCCAGTGCGGCCACGCGGCGGTGCAACTCCCCCGGCATCACGACGGTGACCCGGTCGCTCGCCGGCGACAACCTTGCCGGCCGGCGGCGGTCGGTGGGCAACGGCAGGAAGTCGGGCAACCCGTCCAGCTGCCGGCGCCAATACTCGATTTCCTCGGCCTCGCGCAGAAGTCGTTCGCCGGTGCGGGCACTGGTCTCGTGAATGCTGCCCACCCGGGACGCCGGATCTGCGGTGGCCAGTTCCTCGAGCAACTCGACGAACTGCCGATGGTGCTCCCGCAGTTCCGCCTCCTCGTAGCGGCTGGGGTTCGCGCGGAAGTCCACGAAGATCCTGGTGGGGGTGCCGCTCTGATACACGTTGATCAGCAGGTCCTCGACCGGGCCCGACGTGACGATGTGGAAATCGCCGAGAAGCGAACCCAGCGCGACCTCCTGGCGGAACAACATGACGTTCACCATCGGCCCGTACAGTGCCGTCGTCGCGGTGTCGCCGGCGTCGCGGCGGATGTCGTCGAGGCTGCACCGCTGGTGTCGCAGTGCGGCGACCAGCTCACGCTGGACCTTCTCGATCAGTTCCGCGACGGTGTCGTCGGCCCGGACGCTGACGGGCATCGGGGCCACGTTGACGAGCATGCCACCGGAATTGCGCAGCACCGCCGTGGTGCGCGCCGACACCGGAATCGTCACCAGTACATCGGTTCTGCCGGTACGTCGCGACAGGTAGCATGCCGCGGCCGCGATGATGGTCGCCGCAGACAGACTGTCGCGGGAATCGAGAACCGCCACGACGTCGTCCGAGAGGATGGCACTCTCCACCGTGCTGGTGGCCGACACCTGCCCCGCCGTCCGCGCCAGCGTGGTGCCCTCGAGCCCGGCGACCCGCGCGGCCCAGTACTCTCGATCGGTTGCGAAACGCTCGGAGGCGCGGTACCGGCTGTCGATGTCGTACAACTGCCGCAGGCTCACCGCCCGGTTCGGATCCGGTTCGCGGCCCGCGATTTTCGCGGAATAGCGGTGTGCGATGCGGCGCAGCATCGTCATGGCGCCGTAGCCGTCGAGCGCGACGTGGTGAATCCTGCTGTACCACAGGAAGTGTGTGTCACCGGTCTGCAGGATCGACGTCTCGACCAGCCGGTCGGCGCTCAGGTCGAGCGGCGTGACGTAATCGCGTTCCATCCATTCGTGTGCCGCCGCCACCGAGTCGTCTTCCGCACGGAAGTCGACGTACGCGATCGACGTGTCCGTCCGATGGTCCACGTACTGCAGCGGCCGGCCCTCGACGTCGTACACCTTGAGGAAGGGTGATTCGAACTCACGGGCCGCTTCCACCGTCTCCTGCCGGAGCAGGTCGATGTCGAGCACACCGTGGAACTCCACGTACTGGGCGATGGAGATCGGGACCTGCGGTTCGAGTTGCTGCGCGAACCACGTGGCCCGCTGCGCCGCCGAGAGCGGAATCGGTTCGCCGCCGCCCGGAACACGGAGGTCCGCGGGGCGGCGCGTTTCTCCCGCCCCCGGAACGGGTCCTTCACCTTGTCCTGGGCACACTCGAACTCGACCTCGCCCCGCCCTACCAGGACGGACGCACTGTTTCGAGTATCCGCCCCTCGGACGCGCCGGGTCCAGGGCACTGCGGGACAAAAGCCGCCAATGGATACTGGGGCCCATGACCGAGCGCGTCGACACACCCGGCATCGATCCCGCGGACTTCCGCGTCCACGTGGTGGCGCAGGCCATCCGGCTGTTCTCCGAGAACGGGTACGAGGCGACGACCGTCGAGCAGATCGCATCCGCCGCGGGCGTGTCCCGGCGGACGTTCTTCCGCCAGTTCCGCTCCAAGGAGGACGTGATCTTCGCCGATCACGAATCGCTGTTGCAGCAGGCAGGCGATTATCTGTCCACGGATTCCGACGACCCGTGGGCGGCGGTCTGCAGGACGGCGGGCCTGGTCTTCGACAGGTTTCGCGAGAACCGGGAGTTGTCGGCTCGCCGGTACCAGGTGGTCCAGCGGGTTCCCGCCCTGCGCGACCGGGAGATCGTCACCGGCTTCCGCTACGAGCGGTTGTTCGTCGACTACCTGCGCGGGGTCGTACCCACCGAGCCGGTCCTGAAGGTCATCGGATTCGCGGCCGCCGTCACCGCGTGCCACAACTTCCTGCTCCGGAACATGATCAAGGGCGACCCCGACGCGACCGCCGAGGAACTCGAGCGGGCCCTCCTCGACGTGCGCCGGACGTTCGGCGTCGCTCCGGGGGCATCGACGCAGGAACAGGACGCGGTGCTGGTGGTGTCGTACCCGCCGGGAACGCCGGTGGAGGAGATCACCGGGCGTATCCAGTCCCAGCTGTCCCGGCGCCGGGGCTGAGTGGCCGGGTGACGACAACCACCCTTGACTGGCACTCAGTGCCGTGGTTGACTGCACTGTAGTGGCAGTAGTTTGCCGACCACGAACGTTGCGGCCCACCTGAACGACAATGACCTTGGCACGGAGTGCCTATTCAGACTCGGTGCCGTTGAGACTCAGCAAGGAGCGCCCCATGGCCGGAAATCCGGACTTCGATCTGTTCAAGCTCGGTGAAGAGCACGACGAACTGCGGTCCGCGATCCGCGCGCTCTCCGAGAAGGAGATCGCACCCTACGCGAAGGAAGTCGACGAGGATGCACGCTTCCCCGAGGAGGCCCGCGTCGCCCTCGTGAACTCCGGGTTCAACGCCATCCACGTCCCCGAGGAGTACGACGGCCAGGGCGCCGACTCCGTCGCCACCTGCATCGTCATCGAAGAGGTCGCCCGCGTCTGCGGCTCCTCGTCCCTGATCCCCGCCGTCAACAAGCTCGGCACCATGGGCCTCATCCTCAACGGGTCCGAGGAACTCAAGCAGCAGGTCCTGCCGCAGCTCGCGTCCGGCGAGGCCATGGCGTCCTACGCACTGTCCGAGCGTGAGGCCGGTTCGGACGCGGCCGGCATGCGCACCCGCGCCAAGGCCGACGGCGACGACTGGATCCTCAACGGCTCCAAGTGCTGGATCACCAACGGCGGCAAGTCCAGCTGGTACACCGTCATGGCCGTCACCGACGCCGACAAGGGCGCCAACGGCATCTCCGCGTTCATGGTCCACGAGAACGACGAGGGTTTCGTCGTCGGACCTAAGGAGAAGAAGCTCGGCATCAAGGGCTCGCCCACCGCGGAGCTCTACTTCGAGAACTGCAAGGTCCCCGGCGACCGCATCATCGGCGAGCCCGGCACCGGATTCAAGACGGCGCTGCAGACCCTCGACCACACTCGTCCCACCATCGGCGCGCAGGCAGTCGGCCTCGCACAGGGCGCCCTCGACGCCGCTCTCGCCTACACCAAGGACCGCAAGCAGTTCGGCAAGTCGATCAGCGACTTCCAGGCCGTGCAGTTCATGCTCGCCGACATGGCGATGAAGGTCGAGGCCGCACGCCTCATGGTCTACACCTCCGCGGCCCGTGCCGAGCGCGGCGAGAAGAACCTCGGTTTCATCTCCGCGGCCGCCAAGTGCTTCGCCTCCGACGTCGCGATGGAGGTCACCACCGACGCCGTCCAGCTGTTCGGTGGCGCCGGCTACACCACCGACTTCCCTGTCGAGCGGATGATGCGTGATGCGAAGATCACTCAGATCTACGAAGGCACCAACCAGATCCAGCGCGTCGTGATGTCGCGTGCACTGTTGAAGTAGGCGGCTACGCCGCCCGTGCGCCTTTTTGGTAGCTCCCGCTACCAAAAAGGCGCACGGCTACGTGAGGAGAATTTGTGGAACTAGTAGGCGTGATCGGCGGCGGCACCATGGGTGCCGGCATCGCCGAGGTATGCATCAAGGCCGGTAGCTCGGTTCTCATCCTCGAGACCAAGCCGGAATTCGCCGAGGCGGCGCAGGCCCGCATCGAGAAGTCCCTGGCTCGCGGGGTCAAGGCGGGCAAGCTCGACCAGGACGCCGCGGATGCCGCGCTCGCCCGCGTGCGGGTCACCCTCGACATCGAGGAGTTCGCGGACCGCGACCTCGTGATCGAGGCGGCGCCGGAGATCGAGTCGCTCAAGGTCGACATCTTCCAGAAGCTCGACAAGATCGTGAAGCCGTCGGGCATCCTGGCGTCCAACACGTCGTCCATCCCGCTGATCAAGATGGCCAACGCCACGCAGCGTCCCGGGCAGGTCGTGGGTGTCCACTTCTTCAACCCGGTGCCGGTGATGCCGCTGGTGGAGATCGTGGTCAGCCTGGTCACGTCGGAGGAGACCGTCCTCGCGGTCACCGACTACGCGAAGAACACGCTGCGCAAGAAGACGGTGCGGGCCGGGGACCGTGCGGGTTTCATCGTGAACGCGCTGCTCATCCCGTACCTCACGTCGGCGGTCCGGATGCTCGAGTCGGGTTACGCCACCGCCGAGGACATCGACGAGGCCATGAAGGGCGGCTGCGGTTACCCGATGGGCCCGCTGACGCTGATCGACACCGTCGGTCTCGACATCACCCTCGCCGCGGCGGAGTCGCTGTACGCGGAGTTCGCCGAGCCGCACTACGCTCCCCCGACGCTGCTCAAGCGCAAGGTGGACGCCGGACAGCTCGGCAAGAAGAGCGGTAAGGGCTTCTACGACTACAGCTAGTCACGCCTCTCTGGAAGCCCGTCGCGTCGTCGCGGCGGGCTTTCGCCGTTCTTGACCGCAAATCCCATGTAGGAGATGGCCGTGCTCCGGATCTGCCCGAAGTCGAGCCGGCGGCTCAACTCCCCGTAACTGAGCCGTGTTCCGCCGGCCCGGGCGAGGTCGAGGAGCCGGAGCGGATTCTTCGACCGCGGCCCGAGCCCGACGATCTCGCCGAGCCGCAGTCCGTGCCGCGCCATGATCGGCTCCAGCTCCGCGGGGCGGATACACATCGACCAGTCGTGGATGGGAGTGTCGAACATCCGGGTCATCCGCCACTCCTGCATGATCTTGATCGCGACGAGCTTGCTGGCGAATGTGCGGTTGATGGTGTCGAACAGGTACAGGCCGCCGGGTTTCAGCGCCCGGGACGTCTCGGCGATCACGCCGTCGAGATCCGACACGTGCTCGAGGACGTCGCAGCAGTAGATGACGTCGAACGCGGCATCCGGTACCGGCAGCTGTTCGCCCGACCCGATGCGGTACTCGATGTCGAGGGCCGAACCGGCTGCGTGACGCCGTGCGGTGTCGACCGACACGGGGGACGGATCGATGCCCGTCACCCGGAAACCGATGCGGGTGAACTCTTCCGCGAGGAACCCACCGCCCGACCCGACGTCGAGGGCGCGGAGCCCGTGATGGTCACGACCGACCGTCTCGCCGAGCACCTTACGGAAGTAGGCGAATCGTCCCGGCGTGAGGCTTCCGTGCAGCAGGTTGAGTGGGTTGTCTTCCTCCCACCACGACTCCCCCACACGGTTGTAGACGTCGTTGTCGATGACCAAGCGGACCACCCCTTCTCTGCCGACGGCACAGCGACGACCTCCAGCCTTCTCCTGAGCGTCGGTCACTTCAAGGCCGGTGCCCTTACGCGATGCTCAGAGGATGACATTCAGGGTCTCGCACGTGTGCCTGCTGCTGGGCGGGTTCGTCACGGGAATTGCGTTGACGTCCACCACGTCCAGGGAGTTCGCGTTCGTGGTCGGCGGCGACCGCCTGGACGCGTTGTATGCCGGGCCGGCCGCCGGTGCCTTCCTGGCTGCGGTCGTCGCCGTCCTGGTGGCAGCGCTGGTTCGTGCCCGCCGGGTCCTGTCGACGCTGTCGTTCGCCGGTCTCGCGCTGCTGGGTGTCGCTCCGTCGACGGGGCCGTGGGATTTCGAGGTGTACCTCGGCGGAGTCGGTGCGGGCCTGCTGCTCGGCGGCCTCGTCGGACTGTGCGCCACCGCCGACCGGGCATGGTTGCAGACCGCACTCGCGGCGGGGGTTCTCGCCGGACTCCTCCTCGCCGGACCGATCGACCACTTCCGGACGTCTTTTCCCCGGCGCTACGCCGATTACCTTCCGGCACCCGCATTCGATCCGGTGGCGCTGACCGTCCTCGCGCTCACGTGCGTAGTTCTGGCCGTCACGCTGGCGTCCGGCGACTTCGGTGAGCGGACGGACGTCGCGGCGAGCGCGCGCGCCCTCGTCGTCGGGATCGTCCTGCCGCTGATCGGGCTGGTGCTGTACTGGTGGTTCGTTCGACGTGTCTGGAACGTGGGCACCTACGGCGCGATGCAGGGCAGGTGGATGTTCGGACTCGTCCTGGTCGTGGCGGTGATCGCCGCCTCGCTGTGGCTGGAGAGCCGCACCGGGATCGTGTTGCTCGCAGCGATGGCGTTCGTCGCCGCGGGGGACATCGGTGTGGCGGCGTTCCCGGATTCCTGGCCGTGGCTGCTGGTGCCCGCGGCGCTCGTGCTGACGGGCGCCGTGCTCGGCCGGCGCTTCCCGCACCCGGTGCTCGGCATCGCGGCGCTCGCAGTCGTGGCCGCGTCGGCGTTGTTCGAGCACCCGCCGTGGGACAACCTGCACGTCGGGGCGACGTGGCTCCTCCTTCCGCTCGCGGCCTCGTACACGGTCGCGTCGAGTCTGCCGTCGAGCGAGCCGGTCACCGCGACATCGCTGGCGGTGCCTGCCGCGCTGGCCGTCCCGCTGATCGCCGACTACGGGTGGACGGCGTATGCGCCGCTCGTCGAATCCGAGAGGACGCTGGGGCCGGACTCGTGGGCGTGGACATCGACCGGACTGTCCGTGGCTGCCGTGGTCGCGTGCGGTCTCGCCGCCGCTCACCTCGGAAAACGCCCCACCTGAGCTCATTGCACGATACATACGTTGTGCACCATGCATACGCTGTGTATGGTGCACAAATTGTGTTTCGCAGAGTTGAGGAGATTCGTGTGGACAGTCCGACGCCCGCCGTCCGGCCAGGCGGCCTCATCGCCGTGCTGGCATTCACCGGCATCGTCGCCGCGCTCATGCAGACCCTCGTGGTGCCGCTGATCGGCGACCTCCCCCGACTGCTCGACACGACCGCCTCCAACGCATCGTGGGTGATCACCGCGACGCTGCTCGCCGGCGCCGTGGCGACACCGGTCACCGGACGTCTCGGCGACCTGTACGGCAAGCGGCGGATGATGCTGATCTGCACGGTGCCGCTCGTCCTCGGCTCGGTGGTCTGCGCACTCGCGACGTCCCTGGCCCCGATGGTGATCGGCCGAGGATTGCAGGGCATCGGTGTGGGCATGATTCCGCTGGGAATCAGCGCACTGCGGGACCTGCTGCCGCCCGAGCGCCTGCACTCCTCCATCGCCTTGATGAGCTCGTCCATGGGCATCGGCGGCGCCCTCGGTCTGCCGCTCGCCGCAACGGTCGCGGAGAATGCGAGCTGGCGCGTGCTGTTCTGGGGCGCCGCCGGGCTCAGCGCGCTGATCGCCGTGCTGCTCTGGTTCTTCGTGCCTGCCACGCCCGTCCACGGGCCCAAGGCCCGCTTCGATCCCATCGGCGCGGTCGGACTCGGTGTCGGACTGGTGTCCCTGCTGCTGGCGGTGTCCAAGGGCGCCGACTGGGGCTGGGCGAGCAGCACCACCCTCGGTCTGTTCGCGACCACGGTCATCGCGTTGACGGCCTGGGGCTGGTGGGAACTCCGCACTCCCGAACCGCTGGTCGACCTGCGGGTGATTGCCGGCCGTCAGGTGCTGCTGACCAACGCCGCGTCCGTCGTCGTCGGCTTCGCCATGTACGCCCAGTCCCTGATCGTTCCGCAGCTCCTGCAGTTGCCGGCGTCGACGGGATACGGCCTGGGACAGTCGATGCTGGCCATGGGACTGTGGATGGCCCCCTCGGGTCTGATGATGATGGCGGTCTCCCCCTTCGGGGCCAAGCTGTCGTCCACCCGCGGACCGAAGGTCACCCTGCTCGTCGGAAGCCTCGTCATCGCGCTCGGCTACGGGTCGTCGATGTTCCTGATGGGGTCGACGTGGGGCCTGGTCGTGGTGACCTGCATCTGCGGCTCGGGCGTCGGCCTGGCCTACGGCGCGATGCCCGCCCTGGTGATGAGCGCCGTGCCGCAGTCCGCGACCGCCTCCGCCAACAGCGTCAACTCCCTGATGCGCTCGGTCGGTACCGCGGTGTCCGCGGCCGTCGTCGGAGTGGTCCTCGCCCAGATGAGCGTCCAGGTCGCCGGCCACACCCTGCCGACCGAGGGCGGCTTCCGAACCGGCCTGTTGATCGGTTGCGGTGTCGCACTCGTAGCCGCGGCCATCACGCTGGCCATTCCCACCCGTCGCGCCACCCTCGCGGCGCCGAACTCGATTCCCGAACCGCTCGCGCCGTCGAAGGTGTAGCCCCTTGCCGGTTGCCTACTTGTGGAGGGCGTACCCCGCCACCGGGTTGCCGTTGATGTAGACGGTGCCCTCGTAGGTCCCGTCGGGCCTCGGCGTGATCCGGTCGGTCAGGAAAGGAAGCCCGGAGGGGCTGTAGTCGGTGACGAGGGAACCGCTCGCTTCCGGAGTGGTCATGCCGAAGATGTACGGGAAGAACACCCCGAAGTTGTCCATGACCCACCCGGGTCCGAACGTCTTGCCCTTCCAGATCAGGTCACCACCGAGAACGTTGGTGGTGCCGACGTACGTCCCGGCAGGCAGCGGGACCGGCATGGGCGCGGGTAGCGGCGGCGGCATGGGCGCCGGCACCGGGTCCGCTGCGGCCGTCCCCGCGCCGACGAGACACAGGCCGGCAACCGCGGCGGCCCCGACTGCGACCTTGCGCTTGATGTCCATGAGTACTCCGTATATCGAGGTGCGTGGCGGAAAGTGTCGCACGGACCGGGCCGTCACAGGGAGAGTGTGAAGAAGATGCTGTTCGGATCGTTGCCGTAGTCCCCGAACGGGGGACATTCGGTGAAGCCGTGCTCGGTGTACAGACGCCTGGCCGGGGCGAAGAAATCCTCGACGCCGGTCTCGAGGCTGAGCCGGACGTACCCGCGCGCCCGCGCCTCGTCGACCAGGTGCGCGAGGAGCCGGGTGGCCACACCCCGCCCGCGCGCCTCCGTGGCCGTCCGCATCGACTTGATCTCCCCTTCGGCAGGCGAGAGCTCACGCAAGGCCGCGGTTCCCAGCACGGTCTCCTCGTCCCACAGCGTCCACACCGTGACCGACGGGTCCCGCAAACCGGGCAGATCGAGGGCGTGAACACTGTCGGGCGGCGACGTCGCACGCATGTCCGCCAGGTGCTCTGCCAGCAGACCGTGCACGGCCTCGCGGGACAGGTCGTCGACTTCGATGTACACGCGCTCGAGTATGCCGAAGCCGGCGCGAGAAATCGCAACGAGCACCCCACTGCCTGGACCGCGGCGCACCATGGGGAGATGACCGAGACCGTGCTGCGCCTGAGCACCCGCCAGGGACGGTGGGTGGTCACCGCCACCGTTCTCGGCTCCAGCCTCGCGCTACTGGACGGGACGGTGGTGAACATCGCCCTGCCGCACATCGGCGAGGACCTCGGGTCGGATGTCGCGGGAATGCAGTGGGTACTGAGCGGCTACACTCTCGCCCTCGCGTCGCTGATCCTGTTGGGCGGGGCGCTCGGGGATCGCTGGGGCAGGCGCCGCGTCTTCGTCTGGGGGACGGTCTGGTTCGCGGTGGCGTCACTCCTGTGCGGCATCGCACCCGACATCACGATGCTCGTGATCGCACGGATTCTCCAGGGTGTCGGGGCAGCGATGCTGACCCCCGGCAGCCTCGCTCTGATCGCGGCGTCGATCCACGAGGACGACCGGGGCGCCGCGATCGGACTGTGGTCGGGGCTCGGCGGGGTGGCCGGGGCGATCGGACCTCTTCTGGGCGGCTGGCTGGTGGAGGTGGCCGGCTGGCGGTCGGTGTTCCTGCTCAATCTTCCGCTCGCCGCCGTCGTCGTGTGGGCATCGATGCGGCACGTCCCCGAGAGCCGCGACCCGCATCCTCCCGATCATCTCGACGTGCTCGGGTCGGTGTGCGCGGTGATCGGCCTCGGCGCGCTCACCTACGGTCTGATCGAGATGAACCTGATCGCCGGGGTGGTCGGGACCGTCGCGCTGATCGCGTTCGTCGTGGTGGAACGGCGTTCACCGAACGCCCTGGTGCCGCCGAGCCTGTTCGCGTCGCGCATATTCGTGGCGGCGAACCTGGTGACGCTCGCCGTGTACGCCGCACTCGGCGGCGTCTTCTTCCTGCTTGTCCTGCAATTGCAGTTGGTGGCCGGATACTCGCCGATCGAAGCCGGAGTCGCCACCATCCCGATCACGCTGGCGATGCTGGCGTTCTCCTCCCGCGCCGGCAGCTACGCCCAGACCCACGGCCCCCGACTGCCGATGACCGTCGGGCCCGCACTCGCAGCGGTCGGCCTGCTGTTGATGACCCGGATCGGGCCGGATGCGAACTATTGGACGGTCGTGCTCCCCGGCGTCGTCGTCTTCGGCCTCGGGCTGTCCGCGATGGTCGCGCCGCTGACCGCCGCCGTGCTCGGGTCGGTCCCGGTGGACCAGTCCGGCATCGCCTCCGGGGTGAACAACGCCGTCGCGCGCACCAGCCAGCTGCTGGCGGTGGCCGCACTCCCCGGGATCGCCGGGATCGACGCCGAAAGCATGATCGACCCCACCAGCTTCTCGCACGGCTTCCGCATCGCGATGTACATCTGCATCGCACTGCTCCTGGTCGGGGCGACCATCGCCGCAGCCCTGATCCGGGCGCCCGCCCCGCCCGCTCGCACCCCGCTTGGTCCCGTCCCGGATTCGGTTGCATGCAAACCACATTGCGACGTCACCGGTCCGGCAGTACAACCGACCCTCGCCCGGTCGAGCCGTACTCCCCCGAACGGGTGACGCGCCCGCAGGCCACACCGTCATGCGCGCTTTCGTATCCTGGTCGGGTGGCGATTTCCGGTACCGACCCCGCGAGTGTCCGGGTCGACAGCTGGACCTGGGCGATCCGGCTGTTCAAGACGCGCTCCGCGGCGGCGGCCGCCTGCAGGTCGGGGCACGTGCGGGTCAACGGCACCACCGCCAAACCCGCGCAGCCGGTCAAGGTCGGTGACGAGGTCCGCATTCGCGCGGCGGGTGTCGAACGCATCGTCGAGGTCGTCCGGCCCATCACCAAACGGGTCGGCGCGGTGGTGGCGGTCGAGTGCTACACCGACAACACACCACCGCCCCCACCGCGCGAAGTCCTCGCGTCGATACCGCAACGCGACCGCGGTGCAGGCCGGCCTACCAAACGCGAACGCCGCGAGATGGACCGGTTGCGCGGGTTGTGACCGCTCAGGCCGGGGTGTGGCTGAGGATGCGCAGGGCGGCCGGCACCGCCTCGATGGTGATCGGCAACGGACCGACCCGGTCGCCGTCCGCGTACGCCGTGATGCCGTCGCACTGCAATCGCACCTTCCGCGAACGGTAGGTCTGCACGTCAGGGAGATCCACGTGAGTGCCCTTGTAGACGCGGGGGAACAACCGGACCAGCCTCGACCGGCGACCGTAGTCGACGACCGTGACGTCGAGCAGGCCGTCGCTCTTGTCCGCGCCCGGGCAGATCTGCATGCCGCCGCCGTACGAGCGTCCGTTGCCCACCGCCACGAGGGTGGCGTCCACCTGGAACGTCTCCTCGTCCAGTTCGATGGTGTAGTGCAGCGGGCGGAGCTGCGTCAGCTCGGCGAGCATCGCGAGGTTGTACCGCATCGGGCCTTTGGGCCACGACATCCGATTGGCGCGGTCCGTGACGAGCGAGTCGAATCCGCTCGCGACGATGGTGCCCGCCCACACCACCGCGCCGTCCGCGAGCGTGATGCGGGCGAGGTCGGATTCCTGCACCTCCCCGTCGGCGATCACGTCGGCCGCGGCGACGGGATCGCCGACGGGGATACCGAATTCGCGCGCATGGTCGTTGCCGGTGCCGGCCGGGATCAGCCCGACCGGTGTCCCGGATTGCGCGGCCGCCTGCAGCCCGATGCTGATGGCGCCGTCCCCGCCGACGACGACGAGCGCGTCGGTGCCGTCGTCGATCGCCCGGCGCGCCAGCATGCGCGCGTGATCGGCATCCGTGCCGATGATCTCGGTGACGGCGACCCCGCGCTCCCGCAGGCGCGCCACCCCCTTGCGGCCGGCGACGGGTGCGTGACCGTGTCCGGCGAGGGGGTTGACGAGGACGGTGACCTTCTCGATCACCTGCTGCGTGCTCACGGAATCAACTTGCCGGGGTTGAGGATTCCCGCAGGATCGACCGCGTCCTTGACCGCCCGCAGAATCGCGACGCCCAGGTCGCCGATCTCGTCCCGCATCCACGGACGGTGGTCGACTCCGACCGCGTGGTGATGCGTGATGGTTCCGCCGGCGGCGATGATCGCATCACCGGCGGCGGTTTTGGCCTTCCGCCACTGTTCGATCGGGTCTTCCGCTTGCGCGGACACGACGGTGAAGTACAGCGAGGCGCCGGTCGGGTACGTGTGCGAGATGTGGCACAGGACGAGCGGCGGGGTGCCCTGCCCGGCCAGCGACTCCGTCAGCGCAGTGGTCACGGCGGTGCGGAGCGCAGCGAGGTTGCCCCAGGTGGTCGCGGTTTCCAGCGTCTCGCACAGCGCTCCCGCGTCGAGCAGCGAGTCGCGCAGGTACGGTGCGTCGAAACGGCCGTGCTCCCAGCCGTTTCCAGGCGCCTCACCCAGGGACGTGCCGCCGTGCGCCACCAGCACGGCGCGAGCCTCCGCCGTCCGCTCCGCGGTGTGCTCGGCGGTGCCCTCGAACGTCGTGATCGCCAGGCAGCCGCCGGTGACGGTCTCCTCACCGATCTTGTCGGTGGTCGCGAGGTTCACCGCAGTCTCCGCCTCGTCGGACAGTCGCAGCACGGTCGGGACCGCACCTTCCTGCCGCAACGCCCGCAGAGCCGCCGCGCCCGTCTCGAAGTCGGGGAAACTCCACCCTTCCCGGACGGTGGTGTCGGGGACCGCGTGCACCCGCACCCGCACCCGGGTGATGACGCCGAGCGTTCCCTCCGACCCGACGAACAGTTCGCCGAGGTCCGGACCCGCCGCGGAGGCCGGGGCGCGCCCCGTGTCGAGGGTCCCGGTGGGGGTCACCACCCTCAGTCCCTGCACCATGTCCTCGAACCGCCCGTACCCCGCGGACGCCTGCCCCGACGACCGGGTGGCCGCGAAGCCGCCGATGGTCGCGAACATGAAGCTCTGCGGGAAGTGCCCGAGCGAGAAGCCGTGCGCGCCGAGCAGTTCCTCGGCGAGCGGACCCGTCACACCGGCTCCCAGCGTCGCGATGCCGGAGTCGGCGTCGAGGTCGATGAGCGCGTCGAACCGGCGCAGGTCCAGCGAGACGACGGCGTCGAATCGGTCGCGCAAGGGGTCGAGCCCGCCGACCACGCTCGTTCCGCCACCGAACGGCACCACGGCGATGCCGTGGTCGGCGCAGTATCGGAGCACGTCGGCGACCTCGTCGTCCGTACCGGGGGTGACGACGGCGTCGGGCGCGTTCTGCGGTTCGGTGCTGCGGCGGCGCAGCAGGTCGAGCGTGCTCTTGCCGCCGGAACGCAGCAGCCGGTCGGAGTGCGCGGTGCTGCAGAACTGTTCTCCGACGATGCCCGCGAGCGCGGCGACCTGCTGGTCGGACAGTGCGCTCGGAGCCAGGACGACGTCGTCGGCCGCCCGGTCGGAGGGCTCCCTGATCGTGACGCCGAGGGCCTGTTGCAGCAGCCCCTTGATGCCGTCCGAGAGGATCTTGTGCTTCTCCGGCGCGCCCCAGGCGTCCCACTGCATCGGGGGTGCCGTCAGGACGGCGTGATCTTCCGATCGCTCATTGCTCATGCGTTATAGTGTTACACATCATGTAAGAGTGTAACTAGCCCTCTTCAGCGACCGCCCCGCTCCCGCCACACCTGCCGGATGGGCCGCAGCACCAATCCCATCTGTTTCCGTGTCTTCCCACGCGTCACCAGAACACCCGTGATCGCCACGATCCAGACCGGGTACTGCACGAGCCAGGCCACTCGGAACGCGTCGAACGAGTACCCGCCCATCGCATCGAGGATGAGACCCATCGCCTGGATGACCAGCAACGACGCCAGGAAGCCGCCGATGTTGACCATGCCCTGCGCCGTTCCCATGCTGGTGCTGGGGTTGAACATGCGGGCGTAGTCGAAACCGATCATCGAACCGGGGCCGCCCACCGAAATCACCATCACGAGCACGATCAGCAACCAGATCGGCGCCGGACCCGGCAGCGACAGGACAACGGTCCAGATCGCCGCATTGCTGCTCATGATCGCCAGCACCAGATAGGAGCGGCGCATCGGGAAACGGCCGCTGAGGATGCCGATGATCGGGCCGGCCACAATTGCCGAGATCACCGACAGGGTCAGCAGCGAACCGGCCTCCGCCGGCGACAATCCCTGCGCCGACCTCAGGTACGGCACACCCCACAGCAGGGCGAACGTGGTCATGGAGAACTGCGTGCCCATGTGGGTGAAGAACCCGAGCCTGGTGCCGGGACGCCCCCACACGGTGCGGATCTGCCTGCCCACCTCCCGCAGTCCGGCGGGCGCGGCCACCACCTCCAGACCGGGAGGCGCATTGCGGATGACGGAGACGGCCAGCACGAACGACAGCAAACCGAGCGACGCCGCGCTGCCGTACGCGAAACTCCAGCCCGGCCCGTTCAGCAACAGCATCAACGGCAGCGCCGACAGGATCTGACCGATCTGACCGAAGATGCCGGTGAGCTGCGACACGAGCGGGACCCGCCGCGGCGCGAACCACTGCGGCACCAGGCGCAGCACGGAGATGAACGTCATCGCGTCGCCGACGCCGACGAGAACGCGCGCGGCGACCGCCAGCGGCAGCGATTCGGTGAGCGCGAGGAGCATCTGCGCCGACGCCATGATGAGGGCGCCCGCGGAAATCATGACTCGCGATCCGTACCGGTCGAGGAGCACACCGGCGGGGATCTGCATCCCCGCGTACACCACGATCTGGAGTACGACGAAACCCGACAACACACTCGGACTGATCGAAAATCGTTCCGTCGCCGCGAGGCCCGACACACCGAACGAGGTTCGATGCAGGACGGCGACGATATAAGCGACAACCCCGACGCCCCACACCAACCACACTCTGCTCATCGCAGATCAAACTACCCCCCAGCAGGTATTACCCGCCGGTCGAAGTCACTCGCGGCCCAGCGACACCCAGGTCGGATCGGCTGTGCGCTCGCCGACGGTGAGATCCGCGAGCAGGTCCAGACGCGCGATCTGCCCTTCGGTCAGCGTGAGCGCGAGCGCGCCGGCGTTCTCCGTGACACGGGCCGCGAACCGGGTACCGGGAATCGACACGGACGGCAACCCGAACTCGCGGGCTTTCGCGTCCAGCCACGCCAGCGACACCTGGGCGGGCGTCGCGTCGAGTTCGGCAGCGACCTCGCGGACGACGTCGAGCACCTTCAGGTTCGCCGGCAGCGCATCGTCGCCGAAACGCGGGAACCGGCGACGCAGATCCTTGTCGCCCAGCGTGGCCGGGTCGTACGTTCCGGTGAGGAATCCCCGGCCCACCGGCGAGTACGGCACGAAGCCGATGCCGAGTTCCGCCGCCGCGGGAACCACGTGCTTCTCGACGTCGCGACTCCAGATGCTCCACTCGCTCTGGATCGCGGCGATGGGGTGCACGCGCGAGGCGCGACGCAACTCGTCGCCGGTCGCCTCCGACAGTCCGATGTTGCGGACCTTCCCGCCCTTCACCTGTTCCGCGATCGCACCGACGGTGTCCTCGATGGGCACCTCGGGGTCGACGCGGTGCAGGTAGTACAGATCAACGGTGTCGACGCCGAGCCGGGACAGCGATTCGTCGAGGGCCTGCGCCACGTATTCGGGCTTGCCGTTGATGCTGCGCCGGCCGTTCGCGATGTTGCCGACGAGACCGAACTTGGTGGCCAGCTGCACCTCGTCGCGGCGTTCCTTCAGCACCGTGCCCACCGCGATCTCACTCGCGCCGTCGCCGTACACGTTGGCCGTGTCGATGAACGTCACTCCGATGTCGATGGCGTGGTGGAGGGTCGCGAGCGCCTCCGCGGCGTCGACGGGGCCGTACACGGGGGCGACGGACATGGCGCCGTAGCCCTGCGCGCTGACGGTGAGGCCTTCGGACAACTGCACGGTGGGGATGTTGGTCATGCGCCCCATCCTTCCCGAGCACCCCGACAGGTGCATCGTTTGGAATCGCGCTGATCGTGACCCGGCTGCCTCTACCCTGAAGGCATGGCATTCGACTGGTTCGAACTCGCCCGCATCGCCCACCGCGAGTTCGGTGCACGGGTCGCCGCGATCACCGACTGGTCGGCGCCGACACCGGACCGCGAATGGGACGTCACCCAGCTGGTGCGGCACGTCATCGAGGAACAGCAGTGGGTTCCCCCGCTGCTCGCCGGGAAGACGGTCGGCGAAGCGACCCCGGACATCGAGCCCCTGCACGGCGACATGCGGTCGGAATGGCAGCGGTACTCGGACGCGGCCATACACGCGTGGTCGTCGACCGACCCGCGGACGCAGGTGCACCTGTCCTACGGCACGGTGCCGCTCGAGCCGTATCTGCGGCAGCAGATCGCCGACGTCACCATCCACGCATGGGACCTCGCCAAGGCCACCGGATCCGACGACACACTCGACCCGCAACTCGTCGCCGGCGTCTGGTCGGATCTCGACGGCCAACGCGAGATGCTCTCCGAGAGCGGGCTGTTCGCCGACCCCGTCGACGTTCCCGACGACGCGCCGCTCCAGGATCGCCTGATCGCCCTCACCGGTCGCGATCCCCGGCAACGCATTTAACCAACCGCCGCCGAGGGTCCCGCCTACGCTGGGAGACATGAGTACCCCGGATCCCAAACCCCGCAGCCGCGACGTCACCGACGGATTGGAGAAGACCGCAGCGCGCGGAATGCTCCGTGCGGTGGGCATGGGCGACGACGACTGGGGAAAGTCCCAGATCGGCGTGGCGTCGTCGTGGAACGAGATCACCCCCTGCAACCTGTCGCTCGACCGGCTCGCGAAGGCCGTCAAGGACGGCGTCCACGCCGCGGGCGGGTACCCCCTCGAGTTCGGCACCATCTCCGTGTCCGACGGCATCTCGATGGGACACGAGGGCATGCACTTCTCCCTCGTCTCCCGTGAGGTGATCGCCGACAGTGTGGAAACGGTGATGCAGGCCGAACGCCTCGACGGATCGGTGCTGCTCGCCGGTTGCGACAAGTCGCTGCCCGGCATGCTGATGGCCGCGGCCCGCCTCGACCTCGCGAGCGTGTTCCTCTACGCCGGTTCGATCCTGCCGGGTGTCGCCAAACTGTCGGACGGCACCGAACGCGACGTCACCATCATCGACGCGTTCGAGGCGGTCGGCGCCTGCTCGCGCGGACTGATGAGCCGTGAGGACGTCGACGCCATCGAACGTGCCATCTGTCCAGGCGAGGGCGCGTGCGGCGGAATGTACACCGCGAACACGATGGCCAGTGCCGCCGAGGCACTCGGCATGTCGCTGCCCGGCAGCGCCTCCCCGCCCGCCACCGACCGTCGTCGCGACGGATTCGCGAGGCGCAGCGGTGAAGCCGTCGTCGAACTGCTCCGACGCGGCATCACCGCCAGGGACATCCTCACCAAGGAGGCGTTCGAGAACGCCATCGCCGTGGTCATGGCGTTCGGCGGCTCCACCAACGCCGTCCTGCACCTGCTGGCGATCGCGAGCGAAGCGGATGTGGAACTGACCCTCGACGATTTCTCCCGCGTCGGTGCCCGCGTCCCGCACCTCGCGGACGTCAAACCGTTCGGCAAGCACGTGATGAAGGACGTCGACCACATCGGCGGCGTGCCCGTCATCATGAAGGCCCTGCTCGACGCCGGGATGCTGCACGGCGACTGCCTCACCGTCACCGGCAAGACCATGGCCGAGAACCTGTCGGCCATCGCTCCTCCCGACCCGGACGGCAAGGTGCTCCGCGCGATGAGCTCGCCCATCCACCCGACCGGCGGAATCACGATCCTCAAGGGTTCCCTCGCCCCGGGCGGTGCGGTGGTGAAGTCGGCCGGGTTCGACTCCGACGTCTTCACCGGCACCGCCCGCGTCTTCGAACGGGAACGCGCCGCGATGGACGCCCTCGAGGACGGCACCATCACGAACGGCGACGTCGTGGTCATTCGCTACGAGGGTCCCAAGGGCGGACCCGGCATGCGCGAGATGCTCGCGATCACCGGCGCGATCAAGGGTGCCGGACTGGGCAAGGACGTCCTCCTGCTCACCGACGGCCGATTCTCCGGCGGCACCACCGGCCTGTGCGTCGGCCACGTGGCACCGGAGGCCGTCGACGGCGGTCCCATCGCGTTCGTCCGCGACGGCGACCAGATCCGACTGGACGTTGGGACGGGCACCCTCGAACTGCTCGTCGACGAGGAGGAACTCGCCGGCCGTAAGAACGGGTGGGACCCTCTGCCCCCGCGCTACACCCGCGGGGTCCTGGCCAAGTACACGAAGCTCGTCGGCTCCGCCTCGGGCGGCGCCGTCTGCGGGTAGGCGCTTCGCGCCCGTGCGCCTTTCTGGTTGTCCTGGCTACCAAAAAGGCGCACGAGCCCGAAGGGCCTAGATGGGCCGGAACCCGGCGCCGGGACCGCCGCTCGCGTTCATGTCGGCGATGATCGAGTTGAGGTTGGTGCCGATCTCCGGGCCGATGCACGGTGCCGCGAGGTAGGCGTTGACCATGGCCACCAGGGTGGTGCCGACGACCATCGGTGCGCCCGAGTCACCCTCGATCACGCAGGCCTGGGTCCACGTCTCACCCGTCTGCATGAGGTCGCCGTAGACGATGCCGCAGGTGTTGCCCGTGGTGCGGCCTTCCTTGCACGCCACCTGTGGGAAGGCTGCCGGTGCGCCGATGTTGGTGATGGTGACGCCGCCCACCCTGTTGACCGGGACGACCTTCGCCGGGTCGAACTGGATCACCGCGTAGTCGAGAACGGGGTTGGAGACGACGAACGTTCCGACGATGCCGCTGTCCTGGCTGGCCTCGGGCACCACGTAGGAACCCGATTCACCGCAGTGGCCCGCTGTCAGGCCGACGAGCCGGCCCGCGTTGTCGTGTCCGATGGTGGTGAGTGAGCAGACGAGTTCGTCGTTCACCACGATCCCCGAACCGCCCCCCAAGACGGCGGCCGGAGCTGCTGTCGCGGACCCCGCCGCAACGAATCCCAGAATTCCCGCTGTCGCCGCAACAACCGCCGCGAATCGTTTCAACATTTTTCGAACCTTCCCGGATGAGCCCCGACGGCCGCGTGTCTCCCCATAAGAATCCCACCCCGCACAAGACCTGCGTGGGGGAATGCCGATGTAGAGACCGCGACCGTTGCCGACCCGGGCGCTACTCGACGGCGCCGAGCGCCTCCAGTGCTTTGCGGGCGTCCTCGAGTTGCCGGCTCAGCTCGTCCACCCGGGCCGCCGCGAGGTTGCGTGCCGCCACGATGATCGACTCGACGGCCTCGATCGCCGTCTCCTCCCCGAGTTCCCGGACGGCGCGCTCGACGGCGTCCGGCGAGACGGGGACGGCCTTGCCGGGACGCTTGGCTCCGTGCGCGACGGTGACGCTCCAGTCGTTGTCGGCGCCGGCGTGGATGGTGACGCTGACTCCCGCGGGCACCTTCTTGCTGGTGCGTTTGGCCGGTACCGCGGCGGGTTTCGGGACCGCGGTGGCGGCGGGCGCAGGCGTCGCGACGGTCTTGGCGGCCGGAGTCTTGGGGGCGGGGGGCGGACCGGGCTCGATCTCCTGGTGCACGACCGGGGTCGCGGGAGCGGCGGGCGCGGGCGCAGACTTGGCGGCCGGAATTCGTCTCATCAGAAGCTCCTCCGCTTCGAAGGGGAGCTCGTCGTCGACGCCTTTGGGGCGGATCAAGAGCGTATTGCCTTGCACGGAGATAACTTTCGCCGAGGCTCCGGCCTCGAGCCCGAGGCTGGGCATCGCCTCGCGCAGATACACGGTGGCCCGCTTACCTTCCGCGATCGCGGCAGCGAGGGTCTCGAGATTCTCCGCGGTCAGGTGATCCGGTGCGGCGGCACCGGAACGTCTACGGGGCGGCATGCGCTGTCCTTTCTGGTCTGTCTCCTGGTTACGCTCGTGAGCACCGCAACTCTCGCACACCCCACCGACGGTTCCGCATCGGACGGGCTCGCACAGTGGCAGATTGAGGGGAATGGACGCACCGCGACCATGCGTGCGCATCGACCGTATCGAGAGGAACGACGTGACCTCGGAAGCACCGGAGAACGGCGACGAGACCGCAACGACGACGGAGATCTCACCGACCCTGCTCCGCGACGTCCAGGCCGATCTCGAGGAGTCGCTTCTGGGCGGGCCCCGCCGCTACACGCGGACCGAGATCGCCGACTTCGCGGGGGTATCCCTCGAACGGGCGGATCGCCTGTGGGTGTCGATGGGTTTCGCGGTCGACACCGATCCGGACGGCGTCATGTTCACCGAGGGGGACGCCGCCGCGTTGCGCACCATCGCGTCGCTCGTCGACCAGGGGATCATCTCACCGGAACGCGAAGTGGCGGCGGCTCGTGCTCTCGGCCAGTCGATGTCGCGGCTCGCCGAATGGCAGGTCTCGTTGATCAGCACCCACATCGTCGATCAACTCGCCGGGTCCGCGGGCAGCGACGAGCAGGCCATCCGGGAGCAGGTGCGCGAACTCACCGCCGAGATCCTTCCGGCGGTCGAGTCGTTGCAGGCGTACGTGTGGCGCAGGCACATCGCCTCGACCACCGGTCGCAACGTCGGGAATCCCGGCGAGGAGGTCGCGAGCCGGAAACTGGTGGTCGGCTTCGCGGACATCGTCGGGTACACGTCGTTGACCCGTCAGCTCGGCGCGCGGGAACTGAGCGACCTTCTGGAACGTTTCGAGTCGGCGTCGACGTCGGTCATCGGCCGCCATCAGGGGTGGGTGGTGAAGACGGTCGGCGACGAGGTGATGTTCGCCGTCGAGTCGCCGTCCGATGCGGCGGAGATCGCCCTGCAGCTGCAGGAGCAGGTTCTGCCGGACGAGGCGGACCCCGAACTGCGGGTAGGACTCGCGATGGGTCCGGTGCTCGTCCGGTTCGGCGACCTCTACGGCTCCGTCGTCAACACCGCGGCGCGACTCACCGGTTCGGCGCGTCCCGGCACGGTGCTGATCGACGAGGCGCTCGCCCACGAACTCGCCGACGCTCCCGGTTACTACCTCAAGCAGCTACGTCCACGACGTGTTCGAGGGATTCGACGACTCGAACAGTTCGTGCTGCGTCGAGACCGGGACGCCTAGCGACTGTCAGCTTCCGAAGGGAAGGGTTCCGGGCGGGATGGAGTATCCGCTGCTGCCGGCGGCGACGCCGCCCCAAGCACCGAGGAGCCAGTTGAGTGCATCAGTGATCATCGAGAAACCTTCCCACACCATTCATTCGATACGCGCGGCATCCGGTGCCGCGCGCACGTGCCACGGTAATGACGACGCGCGGAGCTGTCGACGTCACAATGCCTGAGCAGGCGGTATCTCGAGGAGCGTCGGCTTCGCGGGACCGGCGGCGACCTGGGCGGCGCGTGCGGCGAGGAAGTCGTCGACGATCTGCTCACACGCGGTCCGTCCCAGCGGGGTCAGGGTCGCGAGCCGGGTGAAGACGAGTGGTCCGATGAGTTGGGCGAGAGCGAGGTCGTAGTCGAATTCGCCGAGGCGTTCGGCCGCCTCGGGTGTGCCGAAGACCTGGTCGAACGCCGCCCGGTACTGCTCGACGATGGTCTGCCTCAGCGTCCGCAGTTCCGGTTTGTCCGACTCGACAGCGGCCGCGCTCGAGTAGTCGTCCAGCGCGGGGCCCATGCCGAGCCAGCACATGGCCGTCACGTTCATGGGGGCACTCTCGATGAGTTTCGCCTGACTGACCATCAGCTCGACCAGCCGGTCGCGGAGGTCGCCGTCGGCGGGCACGGTCGGCGCGGGTGGGAGCAACCGCCCGAACGCCGCGGCGACCAGTTCGGTGCCGTTGCCGAAATGCCGGTAGAGCGTGGCCCGAGCCACGTTCGCCAGCTTGGTGACGGCGTCGATCGTCACGGCGTCGGTGCCACCCTTCGCGAGAAGAGTTGTCGCGGCGTCGAGAAGTCTCGCGCGAGAGCGCTGCCTGCGGGGATCCTGCTCGGTCATCTGCACCGCCCGTTCCTGCCACTGCCGCACCTCTTGTGAACTACCAGTCTACCAACGATACTGACAGTCTCGTTACTTCCACGGAGGGATTACATCGTGCGCTCTCGGGACTCCGCACCACCGCAGGACACCGAACAGAGCAACACCACCGGCTGGACCCTTCGGCAGATCTGGATGCTGACCGTCGCGTGCTGCGCGGTCGCACTCGTCGTTGCGGCGATGGCCGCACTGAACACCGCCCTGCCCGACCTCGCCCGCGACACCGGCGCCAGCCAGAGCCAGCTCACCTGGATCGTCGACGGCTACACCCTCACCCTCGCCGCACTCCTGCTTCCCGCCGGCGCACTCGGCGACCGCTACGGCCGCCGCGGCCTCCTCATGTTCGGACTGCTGATCTTCGGCCTGGGTGCCGCCATTCCGATCCTGAACGACAGCCCGGAGTGGATCATCGGGTCCCGCGCGGTCGCCGGCATCGGCGCGGCCTTCGTGATGCCGGCGACGCTGTCGCTGCTCACCGCCGGTTTTCCACTGTCCCAGCGCGGCCGGGCCGTCGGCATCTGGTCGGGTGTCGCCGGGTCGGGCGCGATCGCCGGACTGCTGGTCTCGGGACTGCTGCTCGAACAGTGGTCGTGGAAGGCGATCTTCGTGAGCCTCGCCGTGGTGTCCGGCGTCCTCTTCCTCACCGGATTCACCATCGCCTCCTCACGCCAGACCGACCAGGCGCCGCTCGACCTTCCCGGCACCGTGACGATCGCGGCGGCGGTGGGCCTGTTCGTGCTCGGCACGATCGAGGCGCCGCACCGCGGCTGGCTGGACCCTGCCGTCGTCGGACTCATGGCGGGTGGCGTCGCCGCCGCGGTGGCGTTCGCGCTCGTCGAGTTGCGCCGCGAGCATCCGCTCCTCGACGTCAGGCTCTTCGCCAACCGCGCCTTCGGGTCGGGGTCGATGTCGTTGCTGATGCAGTTCCTCGCCATCCTCGGGCTCTTCTTCTTCGCGGTGCAGTACCTGCAACTGGTGCTGAGCTACTCGCCGCTGGAGTCGGCGCTCGCGCTCGCCCCCATCGCGGTACCCGTGATGATGCTGTCCGCGGGGATGCCGTTCGTCCTCCCCTATGTCGGCCTCCGCCCGTTGCTGTCCGTCGGCGCCGCGATCCTCGGTGTCGGAATCTTACTGATGGTCCGGCTCGACGAGTACTCGAGTTACCCCCAGGTGGCTCTGCCGCTGGTCGTGGCCGCGTTCGGCATCGGCCTGTGCACGGCACCCGCCACCACCGCAATCGTGCAGAACACTCCCGATGAGAAACAGGGAGTGGCGTCCGCGGTCAACGACACGGCACGCGAGATCGGGGCGGCGATCGGCGTCGCACTGGCAGGCAGCATCCTGGCCGCGGGGTACGGCAGGCACGTCCAGCCGGCCGTCGACGCCGTCCCCGACGTCGCGAAGGAGCCCGTGTCGAGTTCCCTGGCGGCCGCGCTGCACGTCGCCCAGTCGGCGGGCCCGCAGGGCGAGCAGCTCGCGAGCTTCGCCCGGAAAGCGTTCCTCGAGGGAATGGACGAGGCGTCCATCGCCCTGGCCTGCGTGTGCTTTGCGTCCGCGGTGGTGCTCGCGGTGTGGGCGCCGGGCCGGAAAGGGTCGTCTCCGGCGCCGCGGAAGGACGAGGAACTGGCCGACGTCGACTGAGCGGACGTTGCCCTTGTGACCGCCGTCATTGTATCGTTCAGTATCAGTTACTGAATGTCACAGTTAGTTGACCGCCTAGTCACAGAACAAGGGGTAGTGATGACCGCATCGATCGTCGTCTCCGACCGCGAAGAGACCGCCCAGCGCTTGCTGGCGTCGTCGGCACGCAAGTCCTACGACCCGATGGTCGAGGTCGACTGGGAAGCACCGATCCCCGACGACAAGTTCGGTCTCACCCCTGAGTGGAGCACGCTCTACGGCACCGCCCTCTGGGACGAAATGACCGAAGAACAGAAGATCGAGCTCACCAAGCACGAGGCCGCCAGCGTGTCCAGCGTCGGACTGTGGTTCGAGATCCTGCTCATGCAGATGCTCCTGCGCGACGTGTACGGCCGCGACAAGCACTCGCGCCACGTCCAGTTCGCGCTCACCGAGGTGGCCGACGAATGCCGCCACTCGGTGATGTTCGCCCGCGCCGGTGAACGCCTCAACATGCCGAGCTACGGACCGCACCCCGCGATCCACAAGCTCGGACGCATCTGGGGTGGCTTCTTCCGGGGCGCGAACGCGTACGCCAGCGTGATGGCCGCCGAGGAGATCCTCGACATGATGCAGCGCGACTTCATGAAGGACGAGCGCGTGCAGCCCGTCACCCGCACGGTCAGCAAGATCCACGTCCTCGAAGAGGCCCGCCACATCCGCTTCGCCCGCGAAGAGGTCGGCCGCCGCATCGAGGGCGCCAGCTGGGCTCGGCTGCAGTTCGAGCGGCTCAACACCGCGGTGGTCGTGTACTTCGTGATGAAGAGCATGATCCGCAAGGACGTGTATGCGAATGCCGGACTCGACCCGGAGCGGGCCGCCGCCGAGGCCAAGAACAACCAGCACTACAAGGACACCGTTCGCACGTCCGGTTCCAAGTTGATGCAGTTCCTCGATGGCGTCGGCCTCGTCGGCGGCCCGTCCAAGCGCCTCTACAAGAGGGTCCATCTCCTCTGAATCATGTGGGGACGTGGTCCAGGTAGGACACACCGGTCGAGGTGATCTCGAGTACGCGGGCGGACGGAATGTCGAAGAACATTCCCGCGACGCGTACTCGACCCTCGGCCGCTGCCGCGCCGACGAGGGGATGGCGCCCGAGGGTTTGCACCTGGACCGCCACGTTCACCATGCCCAGCTGGTCGACCTCGTCGAATCCGAGTTCGGCCGCTGCACGTGCCACCGGATGACCGCTGAGGAACGCGTTCCGGCTCGGCTGCGCGAACGTCAGCCACTGTTCGACGGCGTCGCGATCGGACCCGTCGGTCTCGGTCGGTGCACTCGCGAGCACGGCCTTCATCGCGCCGCAGCCGGAGTGGCCGCACACGATCACCGAGCTGACCTCGAGTTCGTCGAGGGCGAAGGCCAGTCCCGCCTCGACCGACACGTCCTGTTTCCCGGTCGGGACGAGGTTGCCCACGTTGCGCACCGTGAACAGGTCGCCCGGACCGCTGCTGGTGATCACGTTCGGCACGATGCGTGAATCGGAGCAGGTGAGGAACAACGAGTCGGGGCGCTGCCCGTCCCGGAGTTCGTCGAGGTGCGGGAGCAGCTGAGCCGCGTTCCGCCGGTGATACTCCGACACTCCCGCGAGGACCGGCCGGAGTGCCGCCGGTGTGGTGGTGGAGTCCTCGGTGTCGGTGTGCCGCGGCTGCCAGCTCTTCCACGGGGCGAACCCGCGGGAGCTCACCACGCCGATGCCGCGCCGGGGCGGCGACGCGCCGACGGCGTCCATGTCGACGGGACCGAGCGCGTCGATCACGACCGTTCCGCCGTTCCGCTCGTGGTGACGCTTCCAGTCGTCGATCGCCTCGAACATGGCGTGGTCGAGGAAGTCGACCGCCAGTTCCACGGTGACGTGCGCGCCCTCGGGCACCTTCGCGAGGATCCCCGTCAACGCCGGCATGGACAGGAAGCTGCACGACCCCTCGACGGTCACGCGCCACCGCCCGGAATCCTCGGAGCCGACAGGTTCGGCCCGCATCTTGGGGTGGATGACCCGCCACAACAGCAGGACCACCGCGAGTGCGAGGCCGATGATCACACCCTCGAGCAGGTTCAGGAAGACCACGCCGGCCACGGTCACGCCGTACACCCACAGGTCGCCGGTGCGCCGGGCCGTCCGCAGATGAGCCATTTTGACGAGCTGGATGCCGATCACGATGAGGAGGCCGGCCAGCGCTGCCATCGGGATCTGCTCGACGAGCCCGGTGAGCAGCGCGGCGAAGACGAGGATCCACACGCCGTGCAGCACGGCGGACGCCCGGGTGCGCGCCCCGGCGGCCACGTTGGTGGAACTGCGCACGATCACACCGGTGACCGGCAGGCCGCCGATGAGACCCGAGAGCATGTTGGCCGAGCCCTGACCGACGAGTTCACGGTTGAACTCCGAACGCGTGCCGCCGTGCATCTTGTCGACGGAGACCGCGGACAACAGGCTCTCGACGCTCGCGATCAACGCGACCGTGAGTACGCCGGTGGCCACTGCGAGCCACGGGCCGTCCGGCATCGAAGGCAGTGCCACGGCGTCGAACAGGGAGCCGTCCAACGTGATTCGATCGATGTCGAGTGGGAGGACAAGGGACAGAACGGTGGCGGCGACGACGGCGACCAGCGGGCCGGGGAGCACCTGCAGCTTGCCGGGGATCTTCTTCCAGAACAGCAGGACGGCGATGACCACCGTTCCCACGAGGACGTCGCCGTAGCGGGCGGACGTCAGCTGGCCGGGGAGCTGAGTGAGGTTCTCGATGGTCGAGCTGTGCGAGCTGCCACCGAGTAGGACGTGAATCTGCTGGAGGGCGATCGTGATTCCGATACCGGCCAGCATGGCGTGGACCACGACCGGCGCGATGGCCAGGGCTGCACGGGCAATTCTACTGAGCCCGAAGATGATTTGAAGGAATCCGGCTGCGACGGTGATCGCGCACGTGGCCTTCCAGCCGAATGTGGCGACCAATTCTGCTACCACCACGGTCAATCCGGCGGCAGGACCGCTGACCTGGAGTGGTGAGCCACCGATGGAACCCGCCACCACACCGCCGACGATCGCCGCGATGAGCCCCGCCATGATCGGGGCGTCGGACGCGATCGCGATACCGAGCGACAGCGGCAGTGCAACGAGGAAGACGACGAGCGACGCGGGCAGGTCGTATCGCGCGTTATCTCGCAACCTTTCGCCGAGGGTCGGTCCGGGGGCGGGTGCACCGGATGGGGGTGCTTTCTCGTTCTCGAGGATCGACATGTCGTCACCTTACGGGCGGAGAACGACGAAACGCCCGAAACGGACGGGGTCTTGTGGCATGTGTCACTGTGACAGCACTTTTCACCCAGTTGAATCGAAAACTATTGGACAACAGTCCATTACATGAAGCTTAAAGTTCACAAAGTTCACGTCGCCCGCTCTCACACTGTGAGACGTGCCGGTCACCGAGGGAAAACGGTGACCGGCACGGCCGGTCGGACCTAGACGGACGTGGGCACGACAACCAGTGCCCAGACGAACATCGGGGCCGACAGCACGATCAGACCGCAGTAGGCGAGCATCTTGCGCTGGAAACGGCCCTTGTCCTCGACCTGCGCGTTGGCGAGCACCATCACGCCGTTCGTCGAGAACGGGCTGACGTCGACCACCGTCGCGGAGAATGCCAGGGCCGCGACGAATCCCACGGCGCCGACCTCTCCCATCGCGAGCATCGGCGCGGCGAGGGGCAACGCGATGCCGAGGGTACCGATCGACGATCCGAACGCGGAGATGATCGCAACCGCGTAGCAGAGGATCAACGCGGTCAGCAACGGCGATCCGAGAGCCGACGCCGCATCGCCGAGGAAGTCGAGCGTGCCGTTCTGCGTCATGACCGCCATGTAGGTGAGCATCCCGCACACGAGCACCACGGCCGGCCATGCCACGTTGTCGATGACCTTGGGGTGCGACTTGGGCGCCATCAGCAGCAGCACCGCACTGATGCAGATCGAGCTGACGCCGACGTCGATTCCGAACGCGACCGACCCGACGACGAGAAAGCCGATGCCGGCGAGCGTCGCGAACCGGTACCGATTCATCTTCACCGGCTTCATGCCTTCGTGGATCAGCGCCTCCTCGATGACCTCGCGATCGGTGAGGGTCGCGGTGTTCCCGCCCGGGCCGTTGCCCGACGCCACGCCCCCGGACGGCCGGCGCGAGGAACCGCCGAATCCTCCGTCGTCGGGCGTCTCCTCGACGGGGCGGGGAGTGCGGCGACCGATCAGGTCGAGGCCGTAGATCAGGAACAGCACGATCGCGATGGCCAGGTTGAGGACGAACGGCAGAGCGAACAGGACCAGGGGATTCGATCCGACGCCGGTCGAGTCCATCAGTCCGTTGATGAATGCGCCGTAGAGATTGATGGGTGAGAACGCGCAGGCCAGGGCACCATGGCTGATGACCATACCCATCAGGAACGGGTTGATCTTGTTCTTGGCCGCGAGAGGCATTGCGATGGGGGCGAGCATCCCGACCGCGAGGACGGACCCGAGGGCCATCAGCAGTCCGGACAGCAGGAACATCATCCACAGGATCGCCCACCGCCTGCCGCGCACGAGTCGGAGCGAGGCCTCGATGACGAGGTCGATGGTCCCGTTCGTCTTTGCTATGGCGAACAGCAGCGTGATGCCGCCGACGATGATGAACGTGCTGCCGGGGAAGGCGTCGATGATGTCCTCGACCGGGATCCCGGACACCCAGCCGCCGATGACGAACGCTCCGGCGAACGCGAGGATGCCCATGTTGATCGGGGTGAGGGTCGCCACTGTGAAGATCGCGATCAGAGCGACGATGGAGATTGTGTAGACCATGGTCGGCCTTTCGAGGTGAGTTCGCAGATCACACTGCGGTGAGGGGCCGAGCTTGGGCCAGAGCGTGTTTCACGGTGTCGACGGCGAGGCCGAGGGCCTGCTGATCGATACCGGTGTCGATGTCGTGCGCGTGCAGGTGCGCGACCAGTTCCTCGGTGGCGAGGTTGCCGTGGGCGCCGGGCGCGAACGGGCAGCCGCCGTACCCGCCGATGGCACTGTCGAAATGCGTGATGCCGAGCTGCCGGTGCGCGGCGATCACGGTGCCCAGGGCCTGACCGTGCGCGTTGTGGAGGTGCAGGCTCAGTTCGATGTCGGGGAGGGCGTCGCGTACCGCCCCGGCCGATGCGAGCACCTGCTCGGTGGTGGCCGTCCCCAGTGTGTCGGCCAGCCCGAGCCGGCGCACACCCATTGCGGCCATCGCGCTGGCCACCCGTACCAGTGTGGCGGGGGCGATGATGCCCTCGAACGGACAGACGAACGCGGTCGACACACCTCCGAGGAAACTCCGGTCCGGGTACTTCTGCAATGCCTCGGCAAGTCCGTGCAGCGCCTCGTCCGGGTTCCGGCCCGTGTTCGCCGTGCTGTGCCCGGCGCTGGCGGACGTCACGACCTGGATCTCTTCGATGCCGGTCGCGATCGCACGGTGCACCCCGCGCGGGTTGAGTGCCAGAGCGCTGTACGTGACCGACGGGTCGGTGCGGGGCAGCCGGGCGATGACGTCGTCGGCGTCCGCCATCTGCGGGACACGCGTGGGTGAGACGAACGATGCCGCTTCGATGTGCTTCACACCGGCGGCGACGAGGGCGTCCGCGACGGCGATCTTGTGGTCGGTGGAGACGACGACATCCTCGTCCTGCAGTCCGTCTCGCAGCACGACATCCGTTATGGTGACTGACATTTCACTTTCCTCCGATTCAGATGACGTTGCGGGCGCGGTAGTCGTCGAGCTGATCACCCGACAGATTCAGCAATCCGCCGAGGATCTCGTCGGTGTGCTCACCCAGTTCGGGTCCGGCCCAGCGGATCTGTGTGGGTTCGCCGTCGAGCTGCGGGACCACTCCGGGGAAGCGCACCTCTTCGGGTTCCCCGTCGACGGACACCTTCAGGCTCTGCAGCATGCCGCGGGCGTTGTAGTGCTCGTCGTCGGCGATCTGCACGGCGTCGTACACCTCGCCCACGGGCACACCGGCGGCGCCGAGTTCGGCGACGACGTCGCGGGGGCGACGCACCGACGTCCACGACGAGATGGCCTCGTCGAGTTCGGCTTCCCGACGGAATCGCTGATCACCGTCGGCGAGCTCGGGATCGTCGGCCAGATCGCCGCGCCCCACGGCCTGCATCAACCGGCCGAACACGCCACTCGAGTTGCCGGCGATGATGACGGAGCCGCCGTCGCACGGATAGACGCCGCTGGGCACCACGCCGGGCAGGTTGCCCGCGGTCCGTTCTCGGACCATGCCGTACGCGTCGTAGTCGGGGACGAGGGATTCCATCGCCATGAACACCGACTCGTACAGGGCCACGTCCGCGACGCGCGGGGTCGAGTGATCGCCCTGCCTCGCCTTGGCCAGCAACATCATCAGAGCGCCGATCGCGCCGTGCAGTCCGGCGAGCGTGTCGGCGATGGGGGCGGCGGCCCGGACCGATTGACGGTCCGGATAGCCGGTGACGTGCCGGAGTCCGCCGAAGGCCTCGGCGACGCCGCCGAAGCCGGTGCGCTCCCGGTACGGGCCCGTCTGCCCGTAGCCGGAGATCCGGACCAGCACGATGTCGGGGTTGGCGGCCGTCAGCTGGTCGGGCCCGATCCCCCACCGCTCGAGCGTTCCTGGACGGAAGTTCTCGATGACGACATCCGACTTCGCGGCGAGGTCGAGAATGATCGCGCGGCCCTCGTCGGTCCGGAGGTCGAGGGTGACGGACCGCTTGTTGCGCGCGATCGTGCGAAACATCATCGACGTCGCGCCGCGGCGGCGACGCCAGCCCCGCAGTTCGTCGCCGACGCCCGGTCGCTCGATCTTGACGACCTCGGCGCCGAAGTCGGCGAAGATGCGGCTCGCCATGGGGGCTGCGATGAAGTTGCCGAGTTCCAGCACACGGATGCCGTGCAGTGGGCCGTTCTCTGGGACCTGCATGTGAGAGTTCTCCCTCGTCGATCTGTACTGGATGACGACTGGGTTCCTACCTGCTGATTCTCATTATTTGGCAGTTAGATTCCCGTCTGATAAGAATGACGGTAGTGGTAGCAGTCACAATTGGCAATGCCCGGAGTCCGCGCCACACGACAATGGACGACGGGACGCTGCGGAATGCAGCAGGAATCCGCTGCTCGACAGGAGGAGAACACGGTGAGAGAACCACACGTCGTTGCGATCGATGGACGTTCGCCGCGCGCGGAGAAGACCACGTGGGTCGCGCCGACCGCCGCGGTGATCGGCGCCGCAACACTCGGCGCGGAGACCAGCGTCTGGTACGGCGCGGTGCTGCGTGCCGATTGCGATTCCATCACCCTCGGCGAGGGCAGCAACATTCAGGACGGAGTGGCCGTTCACGTCGATCCGGGTTTCCCCGTCGTCGTCGGCCGGAACGTCAGTGTGGGGCACAACGCCGTCCTGCACGGCTGCACCGTGGGGGACGGCGCCCTCGTGGGCATGGGAGCCACCGTCCTCAACGGAGCGGTGATCGGCGAGCAGTCGCTGGTCGCCGCCGGCGCGCTGGTACTCGAGGGCACGCGAATTCCGCCGCGCTCACTCGTCGCCGGCGTGCCCGCCAAGGTGCGTCGCGAACTGACCGACGACGAGGTGGCCCACAACGCCGCCAACGCAGCGGTCTACCGTCAACTGGCGCAGCAACATCGGTCGGCGGACGTCACCACGTTCGACATCGCCTGAGCGAGTCAGTCGCCCGGAACGGATTTCTCGATCTGCCGCGCGGCAGCGACGACTGCGCGGCCCATCGACGCACCCAGGTTCTTCCCCATCCGCCCCTCGGGACCCGACACGCACACGGCAGCCACGATCTCGCCGTGCCTGCGGACCGGCGCACTGATGGACGCGGATCCCGGTGTGCGTTCCGAAACCGACACCCACCAACCCGATTTCACGGCTTCGGGGTCTGCCTCCCAGTCTCCGGACAGCACGTGGCCGCTCGACCCCTGCGGTAGCGGTACCAACGTTCCGACGGGCAACGCCACCCGCAGTTCGTGCTGGGAATCGACGCTTGCGGCGCAGAGACGGGATTCGCCCCGGCGAACCCACAACTGCGCGGATTCCCCTGTCGCCTCGCTCAATTCCCGCAGCGCCGGAATCGCGAGGTCGCTCAACGCCGTGGTGACGAATCGCTGACCCAGGTAGAAGCGGCCTTCCTCATCCTTGCGCAGAAGGCCGTGCTTGACCATGTCGGTCGCCAGCCGGTACGTGGTCGACAGGGACAGGTCGAGTTCACGGGCGAGGTCGCTCGCGCCCATCGGGCTCGACTCGACGACGTCGAGGATCGCCACCGCGCGGGCGAGCACTCCGACGCCGATCTCACTCCGCGCAACCATCGCAGTCCATTTCTATTGCCCCATTGAAGTATTCAGATTGTATAGGAAAGCGGCGCGCGACCGTCCGCATCCCGTCGATACGGCTAGTTGCCCGGGTGCCGGTTGACGACGGGAACCGGGGCCGGTTACCTCTGTGACAGGCATTCGCCATTTCCCCGGTGCGTAGTCGCGCTCACCTCCCGGGCAACCGAAAACCGTTGCAAGGAAAGGCACCATCATGACGATCGAGCAGACTCTCACCGACAAGGAACGTCTGGCAGGTCTCGACCTCGGCCAGCTCGAGCAGCTGGTCGGGCTCGTCGAATACGACGGCACCCGCGACCCGTTCCCGGTCAGCGGCTGGGACGCCGTCGTCTGGGTGGTCGGCAACGCCACCCAGA
>NZ_JAAOQS010000051.1:0-62739 GCF_011603105.1 Rhodococcus sp. A14
CGACCGCCCCACCGTGTTCTTCGAACTCATCGAACGCCACGGCTCCCTCGGCTTCGGCATCGGCAACTTCAAAGCCCTCTTCGAAGCCATCGAACGCGAACAAGCCGCCCGCGGAAACTTCTGAGCGAGAGGATCACTCCGCGAGACCGGTGAGCGGGAACCTTCGTCGACGATTGTGCGGCGACTTTCCCGCCGGATCGGTGCCGTCGCGAATACGATGACGCCATGAGCGCTACCGAGGCAGTGGTGGCCGGTGCCGGTCCGACCGGGCTCACGCTCGCGCTGGAACTGGCGCGACGGGGCGCGGAGGTGCGGATCCTCGACAAGTCGCCCGAGCCGTTCGCAGGTTCGCGGGGAAAGGGATTGACCGCGCGCAGCCAGGAAGTGATGGACGATCTCGGCATCGTCGACGAGATCGTCGAGGCGGGGTTCCGGCACCTGCCCAGCCGGGTCGCGGTGCGCGGCCAGGTGGTGCGCGACAGCGACCCGCACGCGGACCTGAGCCCCACGCCCGATCGGCCGTACGACGGCGGTCTGATGATCCCGCAGTGGCGGACCGAGCAGATCCTGCGAGAAAGACTGTCGGAGTTCGGGATCGACGTGGAGCGCGGCGTCGAGGTGGTCGGCTTCGAGCAGACCACCGACAAGGTGACCGTCCGGCTCGCCGGCGGCGGGACCGTCATGGCGCGCTACCTGGTCGGCTGCGACGGCGGGCGCAGCGCGGTGCGCAAGGCGCTCGGGGTGTCGTTCGAGGGGACGGGCGGCATCGAGGGCATGCTCCTCGGCGACGTGTCCGTCGACGGGCTGGTCCCCGACCGCTGGTACCAGTGGACGCACCCCGAGCGGGGGTTCGTCGCGTTGTGCCCGTTCCGTGGAATCAACTCCTGGCAGTTCCAGGGAGTGCCGTTCGCGGACTTCGACGAGGAGGGCAACCTGCCCGAACCGTCGCTCGAGTACTTCCAGCGGGTTCTCGACGACATCGCCTGCGGCCCCGGCGTGCGATTGTCCGAAGCGACGTGGCTGTCCACCTGGCATGTGAACGTGCGGATGGTGGACCGCTTCCGCGACGGCCGGGTGTTCCTGGCCGGGGACGCGGCCCACGTTCATCCGCCGTCCGGTGGGCTCGGGATGAACACGGGAATCCAGGACGCCTACAACCTCGGGTGGAAACTGGCTCTCGTCCTGGCCGGCTCCGCGGACCCGTCGCTCCTCGACACGTACCAGGAGGAACGATTGCCGCTCGCGCGCTGGACGCTCGGGGTGAGCAGCGCGGGACTGCAGAAGGTGGCCTCGAACCTCGGGCGCGAGGACTCCGAGGGGTTTGCGGGCGCGGTGACCGAAGACGGCCAGCAACTCGGTCTGGGCTACCCGTGGAGTTCACTGTCGCGGGATGGGGACGTGACGACGGGTCTGCGCGCCGGAGATCGCGCACCCGACGCGCCCTGCCTGAGCCCCGACGGCACGCCGCTGCGACTGTTCGACGTGTTCCGGGGGACACACTTCACGGTCCTCGGGTTCGGCGGCGGCTCCCGGCACATCCTGCAGACCCTGGCCGAAGATGCGCCCGACGACGTGAAGTACGTGGTGGTGGGCGATTCCCGCGGTCCCGGCGTGGACGTCGTCGACGACCGCGGTTTGGCGCGCAGCGCATACGGGGCACACGGTGGCACGCTGGTGGTGGTGCGGCCCGACGGGTACGTCGCGCTCACCGCCGCGGCCACCGCGGCCGACGACGTCATCGACTATCTCGGTCGACTGGTGGGGAGGTCGCCCTGACGAAAGGCTGAATGATGCGACACACGGACGAGGAACGGGACTACGACGAGGCCGATCTCGAGGTGCGGCCCCCGAAGGACCACGCGGCAGGCCCGACCGCTGTCGCCGTGTCGATGAAGCGCGCGCTCGAGCACATGGGCGTGGTCCGTACGGCCGAGACGTTGCTGCAACTGAACCAGGCCGAGGGGTTCGATTGCATGAGCTGCGCGTGGCCCGATCCGGAGCCGGGCCACCGGCACGCCGCGGAGTTCTGTGAGAACGGCGCCAAGGCGGTGGCGGAAGAGGCCACCCGCGACCGCGCGACACCCGAATTCTTCGCCCGCCACAGTATCGCCGAGCTCGACTGCCACAGCGAGCACTGGCTGGGGCAGCAGGGCCGGATCACGCATCCGATGGTGAAGCGGCCCGGAGGAACGCACTACGAACCCATCGAATGGGACGAGGCCTTCACCCTGATCGGGGATCAGCTGAACGCCCTGGACAGTCCGGACGAGGCGATCTTTTACACGTCCGGCCGGGCGTCCAACGAGGCGGCGTTCGCGTACCAGCTGTTCGTCCGCGCGTTCGGGACGAACAATCTGCCCGACTGTTCCAACATGTGTCACGAATCGACCAGCATCGCGCTGCAGGAGTCGATCGGCATCGGCAAGGCCAGCGTCACGATGGACGACGTCTATCAGGCGAAACTCATTGTGCTGCAGGGTCAGAATCCGGGAACCAATCATCCGCGGATGTTGTCGGCGCTGGAGAAGGCCAAGCAGAACGGTGCGAAGATCCTCTCGATCAACCCGCTCCGTGAGGCGGGCCTGGTCAACTTCAAGAATCCGCAGACGCCCCGCGGCATGGTGGGCCCGGGCACCGACTTGTCCGACATGCACCTGCCTATCGCACTGAACGGCGACCTGGCCCTGCTCCAGGCGTTCGGCTCACTGCTCGTCGAATGGGATGCCCTCGATCAGGAGTTCATCGACCAGCACACAATCGGATTCGAGCTGTGGAAGCAGCACGTCACCGACATCGACTGGGACGTCGTCACCCGCACGACCGGGCTGTCGCGGGAACAGATCACCGACGCGGCCCGGCTCCTGCGGGATTCCGACGCCACCGTGTTCTGCTGGGCGATGGGACTCACCCAGCACCACAACTCGGTGGCGATCATCAAGGAAGTCACCAATATCGCTCTCGCCCAGGGAAACATCGGCAAACCCGGTGCCGGGCTGCTGCCGGTGCGCGGGCACTCGAACGTGCAGGGCGACCGCACGATGGGAATCTGGGAGCGTCCGCCGCGGCACTTCCTGGACGCGCTCGCGAAGGAATTCGACTTCGATCCGCCCCGCGAGAACGGTTACGACACCGTCGATTCCATCCGGGCGATGCGTGACGGCAAGGCGCACTTCTTCCTCGGGCTGGGCGGCAACTTCGTCCAGGCCGCCCCGGACACCGACGTCACCGCCGCCGCACTGCGCAAGACCCGGATGACGGTCCACATCTCGACGAAGATCAACCGCTCGCATCTCGTGTGCGGTGACACCGCCCTGATCCTGCCGGCGAAAGGCCGCACCGAGCAGGACGTCCAGGCCGGCGGGCCGCAATTCATCTCGGTCGAGGACTCGACGTGCTCGGTCCACGCCTCCCGTGGTCCATTGAAACCGGCCAGCCCGCACCTCGATTCGGAGGTGGGGATCGTCACCCGCATCGCGGAGGCCACGATCGGCGACCGCTACGGTCTCGAGTGGAAGAAGATGCGGGACGACTACGCGAACATCCGCCTGCACATCTCGCGGGTGGTGCCCGGCTGCGAGGGGTACGAGGTCAACGTCCGCCGGCCGGGCGGGTTCGTCCTGCCGCACCCGCCGCGTGATTCCCGGACGTTCCCCACCCACTCGGGGCGCGCCGAATTCGCGGTGTCCCCGATCGAGGTGCTGCAGGTGCCCCCGCGGCACGTGATCCTGCAGACGATCCGCAGCCACGACCAGTTCAACACCACGATCTACGGGCTCAGCGATCGCTACCGCGGAATCGAGGGCGGCCGCCGCGTGATCTTCCTGCACCGCGACGACATCGCCGCCCTCGGATTCGACGACGGCGACATGGTCGACCTCTTCACACACTGGGCAGAAGACGACCGCGTCCGCTGCGCCCACGACTTCCGGATTGTCGAATACGACACGCCCCGGGGTTCGGCCGCCGCCTACTACCCGGAGACCAACCCGCTCGTCCCGCTCGATTCCACGGCGGCCGGCAGCAACTGTCCCACGTCGAAGTCCGTCGTCGTCTCCCTGGAACACGCCGGCAAATACAGCGCCGAATGCCCGCCGGAGGCGAGCCAGGACGAGGTCGGATCGGACCGATTCCACAAGTCGACCCCCCAGCCGAAGCATCTCTCCTGACGTGAGTGGCATCGTGTGTCCCGGCACGCTTTCCCACTCACCTGCGCAGGTGAGCGGCGATGTGTCCGGGAGTGCGCTTCGGCGCTCACGTCTCGGGGCGAACCGGATATTCTGCACTTACAGTGAATGACTGTGACCGACTCCGTGCTGTCGCTGCTGTCGCGTTGCCGCTCGGTGCCCGGTTCTCCGGGCGCACGGTCACACGCGCCGACTGGCTGTGGGCGTCCGCCCTCACCGCGGCGATCGCGGTCCTCGTCGTGCTCGGCGACCCGCGACCGGGCGTCGAGCGCGCGGAGACCCGGCACTGGATCGTGATCTGCCTGATCGGGCTGGCGGGCGGCGCCGCCGTCGTGGAGGACACCGGCACGGATCCGGCTCAGCCCCTGTCCCGATCGCGCAGGTAGGCCGCCAACGGTTCGTGGCGTTGTATGCGTGACACGGCGATTCGACGTGCCGCGACCCACATCAGCGCGGAGATGACGACGGCGAGGGCGACGCACAGAGCGAAGTCCGCGGTGCCGATCCGCGTGTGCACATCAGCCGGTCGCACGAGGCGCCACAGCACGACCGGGACCATGGCGATCGCCACCGACAACGCCGGGAACACCCCGTACGGCACCACCAGCAGGATCAGCCACCGGACGACGACGGTGCGCCACCGGGCGCGTTGCTCCCACCGCCACCGCAACGACCGCTGGTGGTACGGGAAGAACACCCCGACCAGACTCGACCCGGCAAGTGCACCGAACGGGCACAGCGCCACCGCGACCACCACCACCGCCGTGAACAGCCAGTCCTGCTCGACGACACCCACGGCGATCGCGATGGTCGCGCAGATCGGGGCGATCAACATCCACAGCGCCACCGCCTTGGCGGCGAGCAACGCACCCAGCGCGTCCCGGTCGTCGAGTGCGGCGAGAACGCGCTCGCGGTCCGGTGCCAGCACGTTGGTGGCGGTGACGTCGGCGTACATCCAGCCGGCGAGGGCCAGAGCGAAACCCGACGGTCCGGTCCACTCGAACAACCAGTTCCGGGGGAGCAGGAACCAGGCCCCGATCATCAGGACGGCGTTGAACGCGACGGTCGCAAGGGTGTCGGCCGGGTTGCGCCAGATCCTGATCCACTCCGCGCGAAGAGCGGCCATGCCGTTCAGCGTAAAGCGTCGGGCGGACCGTCGGAGCCGTGTCGACAGGATCCCGGACGGTCGGGACGCCGGTCCCTTCCACCTGGGACATCGGGTCGGCGACAGTGGTGCGATCCGAGAGAAAGGCCTGTCGTGACCATCGACGACGAGGACGCGGCCGGGGCCGTCACCCTGATGGACAGCCTCCCCGACCGCCACCGGACGGTGCTGCGACTCCGGCTCGCGCACCGCCTCCCGGCCGTCGAGGTGGCACGCATCCTCGGGACGAACGTCGAGGCCGTACTCCTCCTCCAGCATGCGGCACTCAACCTCCTCCGGCGGCAACTCGCCGCCGGGGCGGTGGTCGACGGCGACCGTCCGGCGAGCGGATGGCAGTGATCGACGCTGCGGGATCCCGCGGTGCCGCCTCTTTCACGTCGTCTCGGCGGTGTGCCGCCGCATTCGTGGAGTTTGCCGACCCACAGGTTCATTCTGAGGAGGGTCGGAAAGGAGAGCCACAATGATGACAATCATCACCAGAGTTGTGCTTCGCGACGAGGGTGCCGGGCGATGGGACCGCGCAATGCATGAGCGGGTTGCTGCGGCGCGTGAAAAGCCGGGGTGGATTTCAGCGCAACTTCTCAAGGGGGTCGATGAGCCACTCGAGCGCGCCATCGTCGGTGTCTGGGAAACGAGAGAAGACTGGTCGGCCTGGCATCATGACGAAGCCTTCCGCGCCACTCGTGACGAGCTTGTGGGACTTGAAGCCGGCCAGATGGATTCCACGTGGTTCGAGGTGGTCCAGAACACTGCGACTGAAGAAGACTGATCGGGGTGTCGGTAGCTACCGGCTGGAACAGTGCACGTGTGGTCCGGGCGTGCTGATCGAGCCGCGCCCGGACCACCAGGGATCCGGTTGTGCCGGACTTTCGGTTCGGCGGTGCAGATCCGGATTCGTCGAAGCATGCTCCGTTGAATGTTCGACGAAGTGAAGAGGAGTTCCGTCCCTCACGAACTCGTGTCCGGAATGTGACGCTGCGACACCGCCATCCATGCATTGGCATGCTCAACGTGCGGTCGCGCTCGACGACGGCCCCTGCCCCGGCCTGCCTTCTGTCGCCGGTGCCCACGCGCCGCCGACGAACACCGTTCCGGCTCAGCGGATCTGGCTGCAGCGAAGGGGCAGCCACCTGAGCGCGGCCTTGAGCAGATTGGCGGACTCCGTTCCAGAGACGACGATGATCCTGAACCATCTGGGGTTGGCGATAGGCATGGAAACGAACGCTGAGGAGAGCAACGCAATCTTTCGAAGCTGGCGAGACTCCTTGCATGATCTTGCTCGACGGCCCAGCGTCGTCTGCAAGATCGGTGGTCTAGGCCTGCCCTTCTGGGGTTTCGGCCTCGAAAGTCGGCAGACCAAGGCCGGTTCGGATGAACTGGCAGAGATCTGGCGCCCATACGTCGAAACCCGCGGTGGAGGCGTTTGGTGCGGACCGCTGCATGATGGAGAGTAACTTTCCGCCGGATGCTCGATCGTGCGGATTCGTTCCCCTGTGGAATGCGCGAAGTCCGTTACGGAAGCCTTCTCTGCCTCGGAGAGGATGGCACTGTTCAGTCGTCCGGCGAGGCGTGTTTACCGAATCCCGTCCGTTGGACAGGCGGACGTGCGCGGCCCCCCGCGGCCGTGGACCGGGGCCTCCGCACGCCCTGACGCTGTGACCGTTCAGGCCAACGCCGCGGCGACGGCCTCGGCCGCGGCGAATGCGGCGTTGTCCAGTTCATCGTTCACCGGTGTCGGGCAGGACGACAGTTTCACGACGACGACGCCCCGATCGATGTCGATGTAGATGGACTGACCGTAGATGCCCAGGCACAACAGCACACGCCGATCGGGGTGGGGAATCCAGAACTGATTTCGGTACATTCCGCCCGGGAACGGCGTTCCGGTCGGCGATTGAGAATATGCCTCACACGAATCGGGCGCGCCACGCAGGGAATCGTCGATCCAGTGCAGCGGCACGACCTGTTCTACGTCGATGCGTCCGCCGCGGCGGAGCAGCTCACCGAATCGCGCAACGTCCCGGAGCGTCGCGGCGAGGCCGCCGTCCGCGAAAACGGCTCCGGCACGGTCTACCCCGGCGTCCATGTCGTCGGCGGCGAATTTCGACCACACGAGCCGCGACAGCAGTGCCGGCATACGGTCGGCGGCGGCGCGTTCGCATACCCAGCCGAGTACATCCGTTTCGCACGATCGGTATTCGAACGGGCCGCCGTGGGGGCGAGCCGCTTTCAGCATCGGAGGAACTGGTAGAGCGACGGCGGTACCCAATCGTCGACGCGCGGAATCCAGCCCACGGCCTGATCGAGGTAGCGCACCTCGGCGCCCGGTTCCAGGTATTCTTCGGAGAATCGGATGCCGGAACGCATGTCGAGGATGTGGCGCACGGTGGCACCGGCGTAGCCGGAGTTCGCAAGCTCCGGAATGTACTCGGTGAGTGCGGCTTCGGGGTCCAGCAGACCGGCTGCGATCAAGTTTGCCGCGACGGTTCCGACGATTGATTTGCTGACCGAGAACAGCATGTGCGTCCGGTCGGGTTCGAGGTCTCCGGGGTACAGCTCGGCGCGGACGCTGCCGTTGTGGAGGACCATGAATCCGTCGGCGTAGGTGCGGTCCAGTACCGAACGGAGCGTTTCGGTGCCGACGGGGAGATCGAGATCGAGCGGGTCGCCGTCGGTGAGTCGCAGTGGCGCCGATCTGGCAGCCACCTGTGCCGTCGGCACGACTTGCCGCATTCGGCCGAAGGTGTACCGGTTGATCGGTGGGCTCTGCCAATCCGCAAGGCTGACAGAAGACTTGGCATCGCTCATTTCACGGCCTCGCTGCTCTGTTCGGCGGCGACGATGACCGCCTGCTCGTGGGTGAAGCTCATTCGGGCGTCGGCCGGCGGAAGCCGCGTGTGAGCCAGACGAGGTAGACGATTCCGATTGCCAACCAGGAGAGTCCGGAGATCAGTGCATGTTCGCTGAGCTGGGTGATCATGTACAGCGTCGCGACGGCGCGACGAGCGGCATGACCACGAAGCGGACGGCACTCAACTGCCCCGTGGCGTAGTTCCGCAGGTAGTAGACGATGACGCAGAGGTTGACTGCGGTGAAGGCCGTGAACGCGCCGAAGTTGATGAATCCCGTCGCGGTTTCGAGCGGCATGTCCATACCGAGGAAGCACATGCCGCCCGTGACGAGCACGCAGAACACGGGAGTCCGGGTTCGGCCGTTGAGCTTTCCGAACAATCGGCGGGGAAGCACGCCGTCGCGGCCCATGATGAACAGTAGACGGCTCGAGCTGAGCTGGACGGCCAGGCAGGATGCCGATCCTGCGATGATTCCCGCGAGGTTGGTCCAATCGGCGAAGAACTGCCCACCGACCTGCACCGACATCGCGTACGACGCGGCCTGCGCATCGTCGAAGATGTCGCCGGGGTGGACGAGCTGCATGACATATGCCACGACGAAGAAGATGACGCCGCCGATCGAGACGATCCAGATGATGGCCCGGGGGATGTTTCGCGCGGCGTCCTTGGTCTCCTCGGCGAGTGTGGTCACCGCGTCGAAACCGAGAAAGAGAAACGAGTACGCCGCGATCGCCGCTGCCGCGGAGATACCGGCGACCGTGCTGTCGGAGTTCCAGAACGGTTCGCCGTAGGAGGCGACTGGATTGCCGACGAGGAACTTGATGCAGTGCGCGAAGAAGAGCAGTACCAAGAAGGTGGAGACGGCGAGCAGCAGCCGGTTGAGTCGATCGGCGAGTGCGATTCCGATGACGTTGATCGCCGTCGTCAAGCCGGCGTTGATCAACATCCACAGCCAGATCGCAACCGCCGGGAACTGTGCGTTGAGCAGGACCGACTGCGCCAGCCACGCGACCATCGGCAAGAACAGGTAGTCCAACAGGATCGCCCATCCGACCAGGAACCCGGCCGCCGAGCCGAGGTTGCGGCGGGCGTAGAAGTACGCCGAACCCGAGACCGGGTAGATGCGCGCCAGCCGTGCGTAGCTCAGTGCGGTGAGCAGCATCGCCCCGGTCGCGACCAGGAACGCCGTGGGCGCGGTGCCGGCACTGACGACCGCGATGACGCCGAAAATGATCATGACCAGGCTCGGTGCCATGTAGGACACCGCTCGCGCCACACCGCCGGCGCGGACGACGCGGCGTGAACGCAAGGGGCTGCAGCAGGAAGCCGCGGTGAAGGCCGCGTTCGAACTCGCTCAGCGTGACGGCGCAGCCGGGTTGACCATGCGTCGCCTCGGCGAGGAACTGAAGGTCGATGCGACGACTCTGTACCGGCTGTTCCGCGACAGGGACGAGTTGCTACTGGCCGTCCACGACCATGCGACCGCGGTCGAACTGGAGGAGATCGGGGAGGTGCCCGACAGCGAGCACTGGCAGGACACCTTGCGGCGCATCGCCGATCGGATCTGGGCGACCGCGGTCCGCTCACCTGCCATCGCGGCGCTGACGTTCGCCCGCACGACGGGCGGTCCGGCAGAGCGCCGAATGGTCGAGCTGATCCTCGAGACGTTCGCGAGGTCGGGCCTATCACGCGAAGCCACGGTCCGGTACTACCGGGCATTCGCCGACGCCACGCTCGGGCTCGCCGGGCAGGTCGCCGTACTCGCCACCCTGGACCCCGAGATCCAGGCGAAGGACGCCGCGTCATGGACGCGCATCCACGCGCATCTTCCCGACCCCGAGTATCCGACGGCCCGCGCCCACATAGCGGAGCTGACCAGCATCGATCGTCGGACGATCTACGATCTGGTGGTCGAGGCTGTGCTGGCGGCCGCCGAGCGCGAGAGCGCCGAGTCCGCCTAGCGAATCGTGAGCGGGCTCGAACGACACCGTTCGTTCCGCCACAACACCGACGGGGTAGTGAGCGACGGGGACGCGGATGCCGTCATCGAAGCCGTGTACGACCGCGAGAACGTCGACGGCATCTGTGGGTGCAGTTACCGAGCAGACCAGTTCGTATCCAACGGCTTTCTCTGCCAGCGGCTCCATTTTCCGGTAGCGCCGAGTTTCCGCAAGTAAATCCCCCCGACACCCACCGCCTACCTGCGTGGCGTTCGGCTCCACCGGGTCCATCGCGAACTCATTTGCGGTGCAGCGCGCACGGCGCTGAGAACGGAGACGGGCGACAGACCGCGGATCAGCCCGCGTTCGCCGCGTCGTCAGCATCCCACAGCCCGCGCTGCTCGAGTCCTTCGATCAGGTGATCCGCGCCGTCCAGAATGTGTGATTCCATGAGAGTCTTTGCTCTCTTGCTCGCGTGTTTGCGCAAGGCTTCGATTAGGACGGGATGCTCCTGCTGCGTGGTGGTGATCTGGCCCTCGATGGTGGCGTAGAAGCGGTCCGGAAGATTCGTGACGACGGAGCCCAGGAGTCTGGCGAGGCGAGGAGAGTCCGCGGTCAGGTTGATCTTGCGGTGGAACGCGTGACCGAGGGAGGCGACACGTTCCGTGTCGCCCTGGGCAATGGCGTCCTGGTGCTGCTGGAGGATTCCCTCGAGTTCGGCGATCTGCTGGGGGGTGATGTTCTTCGCGGCCCTGGCAGCCAGTTCACCGGCCAGTTGCGCCTGAGCCCAGAAGAGGTCACGCACGTCTTGCTTCGTGAACGGGGCCACGACGAAGCCTCGACGGGGGACCAACTCGACGAAGCCTTCGCTCCGGAGTGTAAGAAGCCCCTCGCGGACAGGCGTCGTGCTGACTCCCACGGCTTCGGCGATCCGCTCGATGCGTAGGAAATCGCCTGCACGCACGTCGCCGGAAATGATCATCTCGCGTACATACGAGGCAACTTCCTCCGGAAGTTGCTGTCGCCTTGATCTGTCATGCAGCGGCATCGGCGGTCGCACCTTCCCGGATATGAGACTAGACATAATATACCATCGGCCTCTAATGCGGTTGCGAGCTTGTGAAACGGGGCGGTCGCAGGCCTTCAATTTGGTTGCGCATCTCGTCGACCGGCGTGGTTTCGGTGAACTGCGTGGCCGCTAGACTCGACTGGTGGACATCCGGGACGCCGAGTACCTCGTCGCCGTGGCCGATCACGGCAGCATCACCGAGGCCGCGCGGGCGCTGTTCATCGCGCAGCCGTCGCTGTCGCAGGCGATCCGGACTCTCGAGCGCGATCTGGGTGTCGAACTGTTCGATCGTGGAGGACGGAAGCTGCGGATCACCCCGGCGGGCACGTCGTTCGCGCACGCGGCGCGGCAGGTTCTCGCCGATGTGGAGCGGGCGCGGGCCGTCGTGCACGACGTCGCCGAACTGCGGTCCGGCACGCTGACGATCGCAGTTCTCAATTCTCTTGCTGCCGATCCGCTTCCGCGTATCGTCGGCCGGTTCCATCGGCAGTACCCGCGCGTGGTCCTGGTCACGGTGTCGGCGGACGTTCCGGACGGCGTCGGCCGCGCGGTCCGGTCGGGTGAGTGCGACCTCGGGCTCACCGAACTGCTCGTCGACCACCAGGGCCTCGAGTTCCGGGTAGTGGGGGAACAGGAGATCGTTCTGGCACTCCACGCCGATCTGGCGATCGAACTACCCGATCCGGTGCCCGTCGACCTGCTTGCCGACATTCCGATGATCGTCGAGATCGGGTCGCGGCCACGATTGCGGGTGGACAACATCGCCGTCGAGTGTGCGCATCGTCAGTCGATGTGGGAACTGGTTGTCCAGGGCGCGGGGGCGACCCTGCTCCCGCGGCGCGTCGCCGAGCAGGAACTGCCGGGGGTCGTGGTGCGTTCGCTCGCACCGCCGGAGGTGCGCACCATCGGTCTCGTCCATCGACCGGATCCGCTTCCACCCGCAGCGGCGGCGTTCGTCGCCGCGCTCGACGAGGCTCAGGGCGCGAGCGTGCCGAGGAACGCGCGTCCGGCCGGAGACAGCCGGGCTTCGTCGTAGATCACCCCGTACGGGACGGTGATCGGCGGGTCGAGGGTACAGATCCGGGCTCCGCTGACCGCGGCTCGTTCCGCGAGGGTGCGTTCCATGAACGACATTCCCACGCCCTCGACGACGAACGCACCGACCGCTTCCCGCTGCTCGACGACGGCCGACATGATCGTCCGGCTCCCAGCGGCCTGCAGTGCCTTCTCGATGACGGTGCGCGACGACGACTCCTTGGGCAGCCCCACCACGGGAATATCCGGAAGGTCGTCGAGGGGGAACGGATCCCGCCAGTCGATCTCGGCGTCGTGCGGCACCACCAGCCAGTACTCGTGGATTCCGAGGACGCGCGTCGTCAATCCGGCTGCAGCGAAGGGGAAATGACTGAAGGCGATCTCGCAGTGTCCGTCTCGGATCAGCGACGCGATGACGTCGACCGGCCGCAGGTCGGCGAGCCGGACGACCACGCCGGGATACTGCTTGCGGAAGGACCCGATCAGTTCCGTGACAGGGCCTTCCGCGACGTGCGCCGACGCGCAGATGTCGAGTCGGCCACGCGGCAGTCCCGAGACGTCGACGAGTGAGCTCTCGGCGGCCACCAGGTCTCGCACGATCTTCCGCGCCGGACCGACGAATGCCTTTCCCGCCGCACTGAGCACCAGGCCGCGGCCCACGCGGTGGAACAGTTCGACGCCGAGGTCACGCTCGAGATTGCGCAGCCCCTTCGACAACGACGGCTTGGTGACGCCCAGGGCCTCGGCCGCGAGCGCGAGGCCGTCGTTGTCGACGGTGGCGAGAAAGTACTCGACGTGACGCGACTCCACCAGTGCAGACTACTGCGTACGACCCGTCGATCCGCCGGATGTCAGATGTGACGTCCGCCGGTGACTTCGAGGACGGTGCCCGTCATGTAGCTGGACAGATCGGACGCGAGGAACAGGGCGACGTTCGCGATCTCCTCGGGCTCGGCACCGCGGCCCATCGGGACCTCCTTGAGCTTCGCCTCGATGATGTCGGCGCGCAGGGCGCGGATCATGTCGGTGTTCACCACGCCGGGCTGGATCGCGTTGACCCGGACCCCGAGGTGGGCGACCTCCTTCGCGGCCGCCTTGGTCAGGCCCACCATGCCGGCCTTCGCGGCGCTGTAGTTGGTCTGCCCGACCATGCCGACCTTGCCCGAGATCGACGAGATGTTCACGATCGAACCCTTGCCGGCCTCCCGCATCGCGATCGACGCGATCTGGGTGCCCAGCCACGCGCCCTGCAGGTGCACGTCGATGACGGAGCGGAAATCGGCGAGTGACATCTTGCGCAGCGTCGCGTCGCGGGTGATGCCGGCGTTGTTGACCCACACGTCTATCGCGCCGAGCGCGTCGAGCGCCGTCTTTCCCAGGTTCTGCATCTGATCCGGATCGGTCACGTCACAGGCGACGGCGACGGCCTGGAAGCCGTCGGCCTCCAGCTTTCCGGCAGCGGCCTTGACGTTCTCGGCGTGCATGTCGCCGAGGACGACCGACGCGCCCTCGCTCGCGAACTTCCGGGCCATCTCGAAACCGATGCCCTGGGCCGCGCCCGTGACGACGGCGACCCGTCCCTCGAGAAGTGTCATTGATTCTTCCTTCCTCAGTTGTACGAACGCAGCAGCCCGCGGCTGATGATCTGTTTCTGAATGTCGCTGGTGCCCTCACCGATGAGGAGGAACGGTGCCTCCCGCATGAGGCGTTCGATCTCGTATTCCTTGGAATAGCCGTAGCCGCCGTGGATCCGGAAGCTGTCCTGCGTCACCTCCGAGCAGAACTCGCTCGCGAGGTACTTGGCCATCCCGGCCGCGACGTCGTTGCGTTCCCCGGAGTCCTTGAGCCGCGCCGCATTCACCATCATCAGGTGTGCCGCCTCGACCTTGGTCGCCATCTCCGCGATCCGGAAGGCGATCGCCTGGTGTTCGGCGATCGGCGAACCGAACGTCTCCCGAGTCTTCGCATACTTCACGCCGAGTTCGAACGCGCGCTGGGCGATCCCGCACGCGCGGGCGGCGACGTTGACGCGGCCGACCTCGACGCCGTCCATCATCTGCCGGAAGCCGCGGCCCGGGTCGCCGCCGAGGATCGTCTCTGCCGCCGCCTGGTAGCCGCTGAACACCATCTCGGTGGTGTCGATGCCCTTGTAGCCCATCTTGTCGATCTTCCCGGGGATCGTGAGCCCGGGCAGCACCTCGCCGAACCCGGCGGGCTTCTCGATGAGGAACGCGGTGAGGTTGTCGTGGGGCTTCGCCGCACCCTCCTCGGTGCGGACCAGCACCGCCACCAGTGTCGACGACCCGCCGTTGGTCAGCCACATCTTCTGGCCGTCGATCACGTAGTTGCCGTCCGCTGCCCGGGCCGCCTTGGTCCGGATGGCGGCGACGTCGGAACCCAGTTCGGGCTCGGACATCGAGAACGCGCCGCGCAGTTCACCCGTCGCCATGCGTGGCAGGTAGTGGGCCTTCTGCTCGGGTGTGCCGTGATTGGCGATCATGTGCGCCACGATGAAATGGGTGTTGATCACCCCGGACACACTCATCCATCCCCGCGCGATCTCCTCGACGCACAGTGCGTAGGTGAGGAGGGATTCCCCGATGCCGCCGTACTCCTCGGGGATCGTGAGCCCGAACAGGCCCATCTCCTTCATCTGCTCGACGATGGCCGTCGGGTACGTGTCGGAATGTTCGAGCTCCTGCGCCTGAGGAATGATCGCCTTGTCCACGAACTCACGTACCGCCGAGACGATCTCGCCCTGGGTATCCGTGAGCCCGGCGGTCTGCGCCAGTCGTGTCATTGTTCCACCTGTCCCGTATTCATCATTTCTCCGTACTCTGCTCGGCATGCACGTCGTTCAGACGGTCGCGCAACGCGGACCGCAGGACCGCACCCCGGGGGGACAGCGGCAGCTCGTCGACGAAGACCACCTCACGCACCTTCTTGTACGGCGGCACCGTGGCCGCCACGAACTCGATCAGTTCCGCGGCGGTGATGTGCGCCGTGGTTTCTGCCACCACGAAAGCGACAGGCATCTCCCCGACCCCGGGAACGGAGCGGCCGACCACCACGACGTCGAGAATGCCTCGTCGTGACAGCAACAGCTGTTCCAATTCGTGCGGATCGACGGTGTAGCCCTTGTAGAGGAGTGCGTCCTCGGGTCTGCCAACCATGTCGAATATCGAGTTCCATCTCGCCGGGAAATTTCATTGTTCGTGAATATGCCCGGACAATTCCTCCGGACACTGACACCTATTGAAGTGCCTCGGACCGCCGTGGTCAAAGACGCTGTAGGAAACCGACAGTTTCCCTCTTCCTATGGGTCGTAAATGCCGTCTGCGCTGCGCGTTCTCGTTCGTGGCACTCGCTTGACAGCGAGGCCGGGTTGCTGGATATTCACCTTCATGGCTGAACGCGAAGTGAGTGACGAAGACTTCAAGGACATTCTCGCGCAGACGAGAACCTTTATTCAGAAGGAAGTAATTCCCAGGGAAAATGAAATCGCGGAAAAGGACCTGATTCCGGACGACATTCGCCGCAAGGCGGCGGAGATGGGTCTGTTCGGGTACGCCATCCCGCAGCAGTGGGGCGGGCTCGGACTCGACCTCACGCAGGACGTGGAACTGGCCATGGAGTTCGGGTACACGAGCCTGGCGTTGCGGTCGATGTTCGGCACCAACAACGGGATCGCGGGCCAGGTGCTGGTGAATTTCGGTACGGACGAACAGAAGTCGGAATGGCTCGAGCGCATCGCGTCCGGTGACGTGGTCGCGTCGTTCGCGCTGACCGAGCCCGAGGCCGGGTCGAACCCGGCGGGCCTGACCACCCGCGCCGTCCTCAAGGACGGCAAGTGGACGATCAACGGCACCAAGCGGTTCATCACCAACGCGCCGTTGGCCGATCTGTTCGTGGTCTTCGCTCGCACCCGTCCCGCCGACGAGACCGGCACCGGCATCGCGGTGTTCCTCGTTCCCGCCGACACCGCCGGTGTCGTGGTCGGGCCGAAGGACAAGAAGATGGGCCAGGAGGGTGCCTGGACCGCGGAGGTCGCGTTCGACGACGTGAGCGTCCCCGAAACCGCCCTGGTCGGCGGCAGCGAGGAGGCCGGCTACCGTGCCGCCATGACGTCGCTCGCCCGGGGTCGCGTGCACATCGCCGCACTCGCCGTCGGCAGCGCTCAGCGTGCGCTGGACGAGTCCGTCGCCTTCGCGGCGGTCACGAAGCAGGGCGGCACCCCGATCGGTGACTTCCAGTTGGTGCAGGCCATGCTCGCCGACCAGCAGGTGGGCGTCTCCGCGGGCCGCGCGCTGGTGCGGGACGCGGCGCAGAAGTACGTCAACGGCGAGGATCGTCGTATCTCCCCGTCCGTGGCGAAGCTGTACTGCACAGAGATGGCCGGCAAGGTCGCCGACCTCGCGGTGCAGGTCCACGGCGGCACCGGATACATGAGAGACGTTCCGGTGGAACGAATCTACCGTGAGGTCCGCCTGCTGCGCCTGTACGAGGGCACCAGCGAGATCCAGCGTCTGATCATCGGCGGCGGCCTCGTCCGCGAAGCGAAGAAAGCGCTCTGAACCCATGTACGAAGCAGTGATCTGTGAACCCGTCCGCACCCCAGTCGGGGGATTCGGCGGCATGTACCGCGACATCCCCGTCACCACCCTCGCCTCGACGGTGTTGAAGGGCCTGATCGAACGGACGTCGCTCACGTCCGACGACATCGACGACGTCATCTTCGGTCAGGGCTACGCCAACGGCGAGGCGGCGGCCATCGGCCGGATCGCTGCGCTCGACGCCGGCCTCGACGTCACCGTGCCCGGCATCCAGCTCGACCGCCGCTGCGGCTCCGGGCTGCAGGCGGTGATCTACGCGGCCATGCAGGTGCAGACCGGGATGAGCGATCTGGTGATCGCGGGCGGCGCCGAGTCGATGAGCCAGACCGAGTTCTACAGCACCGGAATGCGCTGGGGCGTCAAGGGCGCGTCGGTAGAGTTCCACGACCGACTGGCCAAGCCCCGCACCAACTCCGGCGGCGTCAACTTCCCCGTCGAGGGCGGCATGATCGAAACCGCGGAGAACCTCCGGCGCGAGTACTCGATCAGCCGCGAGGAGCAGGACGCGTACGCCGCCGAATCCCACGCGCGCGCTGTCCGGGCGCAGGACGGCGGCCTGTTCGACGCCGAGACGATCCCGGTGACGGTGCCGGGCAAGCGCGGTAAGTCCGACGTCGTCGTCACCACCGACGAGCACCCGCGCCGTGATGTCACGGCCGAGTCATTGTCGGCGTTGCGACCCATCCGGTCACGCGTCGACCCGGAGGCGACCGTGACCGCGGGCAACGCGTGCGGTCAGAACGACGCGGCCGCCGCCGCGATCGTGACCACCCCCGAGAACGCGGAACGTCTGGGCCTGCGCCCGTTCGCCCGGCTCGTGAGCTGGGGTGTCGCCGGAGTGGAGCCGAACCGGATGGGCATCGGCCCGGTCCCGGCCGTCGACAAGGCCCTCACCCGGGCGAAGCTCACCCTCAACGACATCGATCTCCTCGAGATCAACGAGGCGTTCGCAGCGCAGGTGCTGGCGTGCGCGCGGGAGTGGAAGTTCGACGAGTCCGACATGCGAGACCGGTTCAACGTCAACGGATCCGGAATCTCCCTCGGCCACCCCGTCGGCGCCACCGGCGGTCGCATCCTGGCCAATCTGCTTCGTGAACTGGACCGTCGCCAGGCCCGCTACGGCATCGAGACGATGTGCATCGGCGGTGGGCAGGGCATCGCGGCCGTGTTCGAGAACGTCAACCTCTAGCCGTTTCCACTTCCGCCCGGTACCGGGCCGACCCGAAAAGAGTGTCATGCGCGTATTCCAGGGAATCGACGACGTCGAATCCGCAGTCGGCGAACATCTCGGCCACAGCGACTGGCTCGAGATCACGCAGGAACGCGTGAACGTGTTCGCCGATGCCACCGAAGACCACCAGTGGATCCACGTCGATCCCGAGCGTGCCGCCCAGGGCCCGTTTGGGGCCCCAATCGCCCACGGTTACCTCACGCTGTCGTTGCTGCCGAAACTTGGCGCCGAACTCATGCGCATCGACGGCGTGAAGCTGGTGATCAACTACGGCCTCAACAAGGTTCGCTTCCCCCAGCCGGTGAAGGTCGGGGCGAAGGTGCGGGCCGGCGGCGAGATCGTGTCGTTCGAGCGCACCAACCAGGGCGCGCAACTGGTCGTCAAATACACCATCGAGATCCAGGGTGAGGACAAGCCGGCGTGCGTCGCCGAGACCGTCCGCGTCCTGGTCTCCTGAAAACGAGGAACAACATGCGTAGAGCAGCACTGGTCGCCCCCGTCCGCACGGCCGTCGGCCGCTTCGGCGGCGGACTGCGTGACGTGCCCGCCGAGACCCTGGCGGCGACGGTCATCAAGGAGACCGTCGCGCGGTCCGGTATCGACCCGGAACTCATCGAGGACGTCGCGATGGGGCAGTCGTACGCCAACTCCGAGGCCCCGTGTATAGGACGGTGGGCGGCGCTCGAGGCGGGACTGCCGATCTCGGTCGCCGGACTGCAGACCGACCGTCGCTGCGGCACCGGGCTTCAGGCCCTCGTGACGGCGTCGATGATGGTGCAGACCGGCGCAGCCGACGTCGTGCTCGCCGGCGGCGTCGAGTCGATGAGCAACATCGAGCACTACACCACCGGTGCCCGCTGGGGCACCCGCGCCGGATCGCTCAACCTCTACGACCGTCTCGACCGCGGCCGTGAGCGCTCCCAGCCGGAATGGCGGTTCGGGAAGATCAGCGGAATGATCGAGACTGCGGAAAATGTCGCGTCGCGGTGCGGAATCAGCCGCGAAGAATCCGACGTTGTTGCCGCCGGCAGCCACGCCAAGGCTCACGCGGCTTGGGAGGCAGGCAAGTTCGACGACGAGGTGATCGAGGTCAAGATCACCGACCGCAAGGGCAACGTCTCCGTCGTGTCGCGGGACGAGGGCATCCGTCCCGACACCACCGCGGAGTCGCTGGCGCGGCTGCGCAGTGTCGTCAAGGACGGTGTCGTCACGGCCGGTAATGCATCCCAGCAAAACGATGCGGCGTCGTCGATGCTCGTCGTCGCCGAGGACAAGCTGGACGAACTCGGTCTCGAGCCGATGGGCTTCCTCACCGGGTGGTCCGCCGCAGGCTGCGAGCCGGGGCTGATGGGCCTCGGACCTGTCGCGGCCACGTCCAAGCTGTTCAGCAGGACGGGTGCGAGCTTCGACGACTTCACGCTGATCGAACTGAACGAGGCCTTCGCGTGCCAGGTGCTCGGCGTCCTGAAGGAATGGGGTTTCGAGGACCGGGATCGACTCAACGTCAACGGGTCCGGCATCTCGCTCGGACATCCGATCGGCGCAACCGGAGCGCGAATGACGACCACCGCGCTGCATGAATTGCAGCGGCGCGGTGGTGGCAAGGCGCTGCTCACGATGTGCATCGGCGGCGGGCAGGGAATGGCCGCCATCGTCGAAGGTGCGTAGGGCGTGTCTCCCGATCCCCATTTCGGCGCTCCTGAGGGATCGGGAAGCACGCCCTATAGCCGACTGATACGCGCGTCCGCCGGCTCCGACAGCGGGGTCGGCGGACGCGACATCACGTGATTGACGAGGAGTGCGACGAAGACGACCGCGCACCCGATGGCACCGACGGCGAGAGCGAGCCTGATTCCGTTTTCGGTGGGAAGTAGGTCCGGTGCCAGATTCGCGGCGAGCACCGCACCTGCGAGGGCGCTGCCGAACGAGCCGCCGACGGTGCGCAGCACCTGGTTGAAGCTCACGGCGCTGCCGAGTTCGGTGTCGGCGACGCTGCGGGCGATCAGGGCCGGCATCGCCGCGTAGGTCATGCCCATTCCGGCCCCGAACCCCAACATCCCGATCAGGATTTCCCACAGCGCGTTGTGGGCGACCCAGAGGAGCACGCTCGAGGCCGTCACGAGGCCTGCACCGACGAGCAGCAGAGTCCTCATGCGGATCCGGTGCGAGACCACGCGGACGAGTCGATTCGCGCCGAAACTCGCCACCGACAGGGGAAGCATCACGAATCCGGCCCAGAACAGGGGCAGCGCGATCCCGTATCCGGTGGAGGCAGGCGCCTGGGCGATGAGGCTGCCGATCGAGAGTCCGATGTACATCGCGGCGCCGAGACCGATCGCGGTGCTGTTCGCGACCAGCACGTCACCGTTGCGCAGTACCCGCAGGTTGATCAGCGGGTAGGGGGTGCGCAGTTCGACGAGGGACCACGCCGTCAGCAGTGTGGCCGCCCCGGCGAAGAATCCGAGGGTCCATGGCGATCCCCAGCCCCACCGGGAGCCTTCGCTGACGGCAACGAGGAGCGACGCGAGTCCGGTACCGACCAGCAGTGCGCCCGGGACGTCGAGGGTGTTGCGTGGTGCCTGCTCGTCGGGGCCTGTGGGAACGACACGCCAGACGACGAGGATGGTGGTGATCAGGAACAGCGCCGCGAACCAGAAGGCGAAACGGAATCCGAGCAGATCGGCGAGGATGCCGGTCAGGGGGTATCCGAGTCCCAAGCCTGTCGTCACCGTCACCGACAGGCTGGAGATGCCGAGCCGGGCCTGGTTCTCGGGGAGATAGCGGCGGGCCAGAGCGATCGTCACCGGAACGATTCCGTAGGTGAGTCCCTGCAACGCGCGTCCGATCAGGAAGACGGTGAAGTTGGGAGCGGCGGCCGCAACGATCGACCCGACGAGGATCGTGGTCAGGGAGAACAGGAGCAGGCGCTTCTTGTGGGGGCCGTCGCTCAGCCGGCCCATGATCGGTGTTGCGACCGCGCCGACCAGGAGGTTGACAGTGAGCATCCATTGGCCGGTGCTCACCTCGACGTGCATGTCGTGGGAGATCGTGGGCACCAGGAGCATGCCGAGTGAACTGACGATCGCGGTCGTCAGGGCGGCATACGCCAGGGCCGGCAGTAATCGGGGACGCGTGGTGGAATCAGTCGACTGGGGCATCGTCCACCAACTTGCGCAGAATCGGGACGACGGAGTCGAGAGTCTTCTTCTCCTCGTCCGTCAGCCGTTCCGCGATGGCGTGTTCCAGCCAGTCCAGGCCTTGCGACCGCTCCTGCGCCAGCCTCTCCCGACCGGCATCGGTGAGTTCGATCCAGATTCGGCGTCGATCCTGCTCGTCGGGGGTGCGCACAACCAGGCCGAGACTCTCGAGTTCGCGCACCGCATTGGCTATTGCCTGTGGGCTGATCTTCTCGGCAGCCGCGAGTGTCGAGGCAGACGTTTGTCCGTGCTTCGACAGGTAGGCGAGCACGCCGATCTTGCCGACCGAGATCGACCTGCCTGCGGTGAGCTGTCGCCAGATCGGGCGCAGTGCTTCCCGCAGGACCTGCGCGGTGGCCTGTTCGGTGATCATGAGCAAAGCGTACAACCAAATTGATCAATTTGATTGACTAAATGGGGAGGCTCACACCGGCAGCGGCCAGGATCGCCCGCACCGATCACCGTCAGCGATATCCTCAGAAGGACGCCATCGAGAAGTGAGTCCACGGTTGTATCCGCGCTGGTCGTGCCGTCGGAGCCAGGGCGCGGGATCGATGAGCCGACGGGGTGAGTAGACCGTCCGATGGGTGAAGGTGATCCGCTCGACACTCAGCGGTACCCGCCGCCGTCCCCGGCCGCCGAACTCGGTGGAGCTGGTTTCGCTGACGTTCAGGAGATCGGCCGCGGCGGTTTCGGCGTCGTCTACCGCTGCACCCAGGGGGAACTGGATCGCACGGTCGCGGTGAAGGTGCTCACCGTCGAACTCGACGACGAGAACAAGGCCCGATTCTTCCGGGAACAGCGGGCGATGGGGCGGCTGACCGGGCACCCGAACATCGTCAACATTCTGCAGGTCGGTGCCACCGACGGCGGCCGTCCCTACATCGTGATGCCGTATCACCCGCAGGATTCGCTGGAGGCCCGGGTCCGCGAGGACGGTCCGCTGCCGTTGGATCAGGTGCTTCGGGTGGGGGTGAAGATGGCCGGTGCGGTGGAGTCGGCGCACCGGCTCGGCATCCTGCATCGCGACGTCAAACCCGCGAACATCCTGCTCACCGAGTACGGCGAGCCGGAGTTGGCCGATTTCGGTATCGCGCACATCAGCGGTGGTTTCGAGACGGCCACCGGTGCGGTCACCGGGTCGCCGGCATACACCGCGCCGGAGGTGCTCGGCGGTGATCCGCCGAGTCCGGCGGCCGATGTCTACGGTCTCGGTGCCACCCTGTTCAGTGCGCTGACCGGTCATGCCGCGTTCGAGCGTCGCAGCGGTGAGCAGGTGGTCGCGCAGTTTCTGCGGATCACCACGCAGGCGGTGCCGGATCTGCGTGAGCACGGGATCCCCGAGGATGTGTCCGCGGTGATCGCCCGGGCGATGTCCCGCGAGCCCGGTCAGCGCCCGGCCACTGCCGCCGACTTCGGGGAACAGTTGCGAGGTCTGCAACGCGACCACGGCCTCCCGGTCGACGAGATGGCGCTACGAGCCGAACTCGATGCGCAGGGGGACGGGGAGCCATCGACCTCGCGCGGCGGGCGAGGATCGCCGGCGCCCTCCACAGGGGGCGCGACGGGAAGTCTTCCCTTGGAGCTGACCAGTTTCGTCGGCCGCCGGCACGAGTTGACCGAGGCGAAGAATCTGCTGGCCGGGTCGCGGCTGGTGACGTTGACCGGGATCGGAGGTGTCGGGAAGACGCGGCTGGCGATGCGGGTCGCGTCTGCTGTGCAGCGCGAGTACGCCGACGGTGTTCGCCTGGTCGAGTTGGGTGAACTGCGTGACGGGTCGTCGCTGGTCGATGCGGTGGCCTCCGCCGTCGGGGTGCGGGACCATTCGGCACGGCCGTTGCGTGAGGTCCTTCTCGAGCACCTGGCGGTACAGGAAATGCTGTTGGTTCTCGACAATTGCGAGCAGGTGGTGGATGCCGTCGCCGAACTCGCCGCCCACCTGCTGCGGGTGAGTCCGCGGTTGCGGATGCTGGCCACCAGCCGCGAACCTCTCGGCATCGGCGGGGAGGCAGTGCTGCGGGTCCCCCCGCTGGCCGTCCCGGATCCCGACCGGAAGCCCTCGCTGCGGGGTTTGCCGAAATACGATGCGGTGACGTTGTTCGTCGAGCGTGCCGCTGCCGCGGTTCCGGGTTTCGCGGTCACCGAGGAGAACGCGGTGGCGGTGGCGGGGATATGCCGTCGTCTCGACGGGTTGCCGTTGCCGATCGAGTTGGCGGCGGCGCGGTTGCGGGCGATGTCGCCGGAGCAGATCCTGGGGCGGCTGACCGACCGCTATACCCTGCTGACCCGGGGCAGCCGGGGTGCGCCGACGCGGCAACAGACCCTGCGGTTGTGCATCGACTGGAGTTTCGAGTTGTGCACCGCCGGTGAACAACTGGTGTGGGGACGGGTGGCGGTGTTCGCGGGAAGCTTCGAACTCGATGCCGCGGAGCAGGTGTGCGGCGAGGGACTCGACCCGGACGAACTGTTGGACACGCTGACCTCGTTGGTGGAGAAGTCGATCCTGATCCGCGAAGAGCACGGGTCGGTGGTGCGGTTCCGGATGCTCGAGACCCTCCGCGAGTACGGCTTCGAGAAACTCGAGCAGACCGGTGAGGCTGTGGCGTTGCGTCGACGGCACCGGGACTGGTACGAGGCATTGGCGCTCGCCGCGGAGGCCGAGTGGATCAGCGCCCGCCAGCTCGACTGGATCGCCCGGCTGAAACGGGAACACGCGAATCTGCGGGAGGCCCTCGAGTTCAGCGTCGACGACGACCCCGCCGCCGGTCTGCGCATCGCTGTGGCACTGTTCCTGTTCTGGAGCTCCCAAGGCCTCTACAACGAGGGGCGACGGTGGTACGACCAACTGCTCGTCCGCCAGAGCGGCCCGCCCACCCTGGATTCGGTCAAGGCGCTCTACAGCCACAGCGTAATGGCTTTCGCTCAAGGCGACCTTCAGGCCGCGACAGCGCTCGTCGAGGAGGCGCGGACTCGCACCGCCGACACGAGTGACCCCCTACTGCGCGCCTACGTCGACTGCGCCGACGGAATGCTGGCCCTCTACAGCGGTGATCTCGCGCGAGCGTGCTTGCAACTGGACATTGCGCTCGCCGAGTTCACCGAACGCGGAGATCAACTGCTCCAAGTAGCCATCCTGTATCCGTTAGGCCTGGCGCATGGACTGTCCGGCCGGACGGACCAGGCGATCGAATGCCACGAACGTGCGCTCGCGATCACGGAAACGCACGGCGAGACGATGTATCGCTCGCATTCGTTGTGGGCCTTGGGAATTGCGGTGTGGCAGCAGGGTGATGCGGATCGCGCGGCCCGGCTCCTCGAGCAATCACTGGAGCTGACCAAGCTGGTGCGCAGCCCCCGCGTCGCTGCAGCCTGTCTCGAGGCGCTGGCGTGGCTCAGCTTCGAACGTCGCGACGCACTCCGGGCTGCAACGCTGATGGGAGCCGCCGACGGGCTGGCGCAGTCGATCGGCAGTGCCGCGGTCATACATACCAATTTGATTCTTTACCACGAGGAATATGCAGAGAAGTCCCGGAAGGAACTCGGGGGGAAGGCATTCGACGCGGCCCACCGCAAGGGTGAACAGCTCGGCTTCGACGCGGCGATCGCCTACGCCCTCCACGAGCAGCAGGCCGACACCTCCACACCCGCCGCCGCCGCGTCGACGCGACTGACCAAGAGGGAACGGCAAGTCGCCGACCTGATCGCCGAAGGCCTGACCAATCAGGCCATCGCCGACCGCCTGGTGATCTCACCCCGCACCGCACAAGGTCATGTGGAGCACATTCTGGCGAAACTGGGTTTCACCTCCCGGACCCAGGTCGCGGCCTGGGTCGTGGAGCGGGCGCACGACTAGGCCGCGCGGGAAACGGGAACTTTGCCGTCCGATTACCGCTCGAAATAGGTTCGAGCGGGCTCTGCCAACGACGATGGCCGCGTTGCCGATAGCGCTGCGGAAATCACCAGTTCCCGCAGGGAGTCACCGAGGAAGCCATTTCCACGGCTTGTCCCAGTGCCCGGGTGGCGGCACGAACGGAAGCTGCCCCAACTGGCCCGGCGGTGGGATGAACGGCAGCTGTCCCAGCTGTCCGGGCGGTGGAACCACATCGGGTACCGAGATACCGGGAATCGGCGGTGGCCCTGGATCAGCATCTGCCGTGCCGGTGCCGAGTCCCAGTGCGCTGAAGCCCAGCGCACCGGCGATCACGGCTCCGGCCACGGTCTTCTTCGAATTCATCGTGAACTCCTTCTGCGGCTGCTCTACCTCGTGATGTGGAGAGGGCGCGCCGTTTGCACCCTTCTATTGTGCGCACTTCTGGGGGCGCTGTCGCCTGCCCGGGGCGGACGTTCCGGTGCACTCACGCGCAGCGCGCACCGAATCCAGCTGCCCGATCTCGCTCGGTGAACGGACGCTGCGGCTTACGATTGAGATTCAAGCCCCTGCGGCTCATTCCCTCTGGTCGCGTGCCCAGCCGAGTACATCCCACGGAATCCGACAGCCGGTCTCGCCAACAGAGCGAGTAGCCGGTGCGTCGAGTATCGGAGGGATGCAATGAGTGCAACACCCACTTTGAAGAAGGCGCTGAGTCAGCGGCAGCTGACGATGATTGCGATCGGCGGGGTGATCGGCGCGGGCCTGTTCGTCGGCTCGGGCGTCGTCATCGGCGACACCGGTCCGGGGGCCTTCATCACCTATGCTCTCGCCGGGGTCTTGATCATCATGGTCATGCGGATGCTGGCGGAGATGGCGGTGGCCAATCCGTCGACCGGGTCGTTCGCCGATTATGCCCGCGCCGCGTTGGGCAACTGGGCCGGCTTCTCCGTCGGCTGGTTGTACTGGTACTTCTGGGTGATCGTCGTCGGGTTCGAGGCGATCGCCGGCGCGACGATCATTCAGTACTGGATCGACATCCCGTTGTGGTTGTCGGCGTTGGTTCTGATGATCCTGATGACGGCGACGAATCTGTTTTCGGTGTCGTCGTTCGGCGAGTTCGAATTCTGGTTCGCCGGGATCAAGGTGGCCGCGATCGTGGTGTTCATCGGGCTGGGCTCGCTGTTTGTTCTCGGGGTGTGGCCGAACAAATCGCTCGACTTCTCCAACCTGTGGAGCCATGACGGGTTCCTGCCGTTCGGCGCCATGGCCATCACCGTCGGCGTGGTCACGGTGATCTTCTCCATGGTCGGCGCCGAAATCGCGACGATCGCCGCCGCGGAGTCGGCGGACCCGGAGCGGGCGGTGACCAAGGCCGCGAACTCGGTGATCGTGCGGATCGCCGTGTTCTTCGTCGGCTCCACGTTCCTGCTGGCGACGATCCTGCCGTGGAACGACGAAGATGCGGCCGCGTCCCCCTTCGTCGCCGCGTTCACCGAGATGGGGATCCCGTACGCCGACCACATCATGAACGCCGTGGTGTTGACGGCCGTGTTGAGCTGCCTCAACTCGGGTATGTACACCGCCTCCCGCATGTTGTTCGTGCTCGCGGCGCGCCGGGAGGCGCCCGCACAGCTGGTCAGGGTGACCCGTCGCGGGGTGCCTGCCACCGCGATACTCGCGTCCTCGGTCGTCGGTTTTCTGTGTGTCATCGCCGCCGCAGTGTCACCGGACACCGTCTTCGCCTTCCTGCTGAATTCCAGCGGTGCGGTCATCCTGTTCGTCTACCTGCTCATCGCCGTCTCCCAGATCGTGCTGCGGTACCGCACCCCGGACTCGGAGCTACGGGTGAAGATGTGGCTGTTCCCGGTGGTATCGATCATCACCGCCGTCGCGATTGTGGCGATCCTGGTGCAGATGTATCTGCAGGAGGATGTGCGATCGCAACTGGTGCTGAGCCTGCTGTCGTGGGCCGTCGTCATCGTGCTGTTCCTCGCCAACAAGTGGTTCGTAGGTCGGCGCCCCGTCGTGGAAGGGGTCACGGCGACGACACGGCCACACCGTGTGCTGGTGCTGGCGAACCAGACCGTCCAGTCCAAGGAAATGCTCGACGAACTCCGCCGTATCGACGCCGATCGGGATGCCACCTACTTCGTTGTCGTGCCGGCCAGCCCGATCGAGACCGGAACCGCCGCCACCCACGGTCCACTCGACGTCGCGGAAGCGACCCGAGAGGTCGCACAACGGCGGCTGGACGACACGCTGGCGACACTCCGCGCGGAGAACCTCGAAGCCGACGGCGCGTTGGGCGACTACCGGCCGCTGCGGGCCCTGGCCGCCGCCGTCGACTCGTTCCGTCCGGATCAGATCGTCATCTCGACACTGCCACCGGAAGAATCGATATGGCACCGCTTCGACGTCGTGGACCGTGCGCGCGCCGAGCACGATGTGCCGGTGACGCACGTCGTCGTCGCCCCGGTCGCCGCAGAGGGATCGCCACGATGACGATCATCGCCGGCTTCAGCTCGAGCCGTCAGGGCGCCGCGCCCCTCAACCTGGCGGTGCAGATATCACGCTGGACCGGCGACAAGGTAGTGGCCGCGGCGATCGTGGAACGGCCGTGGCCGGCGAAAGACGACCCCATCGAACGCGAATACCTGGGCTACGTCACCGAGCAGGCTTCGCACGCACTGGACAGGGTGGTCGGCCAGCTGCCCGGGGGCCTGGACATTCCCCGCATAGTCCACCAATCCGATTCCATTCCAACAGGTTTGATCGAACTCGTCACCGCCCACGACGCGCGTCTCGTCGTTGTCGGGTCGTCGTCGTCCGGGTTGCTGGGCAGGGTGACGCTGGGCAGCGTCACCGAACGGCTGGTCCACACCGCGGCAGTGCCCGTCGCGATCGCTCCGCGCGGCTACCCGCCGGTGCCCGAGTCCATCCGCCGGATCACCGTCGCGTACGGCGGCGAGGCCGACGTCAACGGTCTCGTTGCCGCCACCGCCGAACTGGCCAGACAGTGGCCGGTGCAGTTGCGGATCGTGTCGTTCACGGTGCGGCCGATGACGATGTTCGGCGGTGCGATCGAGCGATCGACGGAGGACCTCGTCGTCCAACAGTGGGCACGCCGGACGCGCGACGATATCGTCAAGCAGCTCAACGCAGTTCGCGCCCGAATCCCGGTTCCCGACGTGGACGTCGTGGTCGGTAGCGGCCACGACTGGCGCGAAGCGGTGGAGGCCGTCTCCTGGGAAGCCGGCGACATGCTGGCGCTGGGTTCGGGCGCGGCCGGACCCGCGGCCCACGTATTCCTCGGCTCGGCCGCCTCGAAGATTCTGCGTCACGCTCCGGTGCCCGTGCTGATCGTTCCCAGAAACACGGTGACGGCCTAGGCGTCGGTCGTGCTGCCCCGTCCGGGAGAAAACATGCTGCTTCAACGACTAGGACGTTCGTTGTTGGGTACTACTTCCGTACCAATCCGTGTCGCAGGGGAGGGACCATGACAGCCGAGAACCAGGGCGACCGCACCGACGTCGACAAGGCGTTGCTCGGGCACACCACCTATCGCAGCCTCGGCGAACAGCAGCTCTCACCCGCCGAGGAGCGATTCGAGAAGGGCCGCCGCACGATCGGGCTCTTTCTGGCGCCGCTGATCACGCTCGCGTTCCTCGCCCTGCCGATCGACATACCGCCCAACCAGCAGACGTTGGCCGGCGTGCTGCTCGGCGTCATCGTGCTGTGGGTGACCGAGGCGGTGCCGATCCCGATCGGCGGGCTGCTCGGGGTGGCGATCGTGGTGTTTCTGGGCGTGGCGCCGGCCGACGAAGTTCTCGCCGCGTTCGGATCGTCGACGATCTTCACGTTCATCGGAGCGTTCATCCTCGCTCAGGCGATGCTCAAGCATGGCGTCGCACGGCGCTTCGCGTTTCGGATACTGACCCTGCCGCGTGTCGGCCAGTCCACCACCGGTGTGATCGTCGCGTTCGGCGCGATCACGTGCGGACTCTCGGCGTTCGTATCCAACACCGCGACCGTGGCCATGCTGCTGCCCACCGCCCTGGGCATCCTCGGCGTCATCGCGAAGCTCATGCAGCGCCGCGGCGTCGTCGCCGAGGACTTCGACCCGTTGCGCGTCAGGGTGGGCGCCGCGATCATGCTGATGCTCGCATACAGCGCAAGCGTGGGCGGCCTGCTGACGCCGGTCGGGAGCCCACCCAATCTCATCGGACGCGGGCTCATCGAGGAGGCCACGGGGGAGCGGATCAGCTTCGGGCAATGGATGGTGATGGCCATCCCGATCTGCCTGCTGATGTTCATCGCGCTCGCCATCATCCTGCTGCGCATCAACAAACCGGAGATCCGTCGCATCGAAGGCGTCGCCGACTACCTGGCGGAGCAGCGCGCGGAAATGGGTCCGCTGTCGCGTGCGGAGAAGAACACGCTCATCGCGTTCGGAGTCACGGTGACGCTGTGGATCCTGCCCGGTGTCGTCGCGGTGATCGCCGGCAACGACTCGGATCTCTACAGCACGATCAGTGACCGACTCGACGAGGGCATGGTCGCAGTCTTCGGGGCGGCGTTGCTCTACCTTCTGCCGACCGATTGGGAGAATCGCGAGTTCACGCTGACCTGGCGGGACGCCGCAGAGATCGACTGGGGCACGATCGTGCTGTTCGGCAGCGGCATCATCTTCGGCGCACTGCTCGCCGACACCGGACTCGCCGAGACGATCGGCACCTCCGTCGCCGACTCGCTGGGCCTGACGAGCGTCGTCGCCATCACCGTGTTCGCCGTGCTGCTGGCCATCGCCGTATCGGAGACGACGAGCAACACGGCGTCGGCGGCGGTCGTGGTGCCGATCGTGATCCCGGTGGCGTTGGCGGCCGGGGTCAACCCCTTCGTGCCTGCGCTCGCGGCCACGTTCGCCGCGTCATTCGGCTTCATGCTGCCGGTCTCGACGCCGCAGAACGCCGTGGTCTACGGCTCCGGAGCCGTCCGGATCACCACGATGATCCGAAGCGGAATATCCTTCGACATCGTCGGCGCGATCCTGATCATCGTCTTCCTGCCCTTGATGATCGCCGTGGTCGGCCTCGGCGGTGGGTGATCAGGCGGTACGGACTCCCAGTACCCGAAGGGCCAGTTCCTCGATTTCGTCTCGGTAGCGCGGTCGGGTGTGCAGGTGCCGCAACCGGGAAAGGTCGTTGACCAACCCGATTGCGGCGAGCACGGTAGTCCGGGTCTCGTGGGTGTCGGTGCCGAGGAGATGTACCCACTCGTCGATGTACTCGCGTTGAGCCGTGCGGGACTGCGACTGTGCCTCTTCGGGTAAATTCGTCGACTCCTCGATGAGGATGCCGATGGCACTGTCGGGTGCCGACACGGCCGAGGCGTACGAGTGCACCACCAGAGCGAGCGCGTCCTCGCGGGAGCGCGCACCGGCAAGCGCCTGGACCAACCCCATCCGCAGGGACTCGGTGCCTCGGACGAGGATCGCCTGGAGCACCTCGGCCTTGCCGGCGAAGTAGGTGTAGATGCTCGAACTCGCCATCCCCGCGGCGGCGCCGATGTCGTCCATCGTCACCGACTGGTAGCCGCGCCGCCGGAACAGGGAGATGGCGGCGGTCAACAGGGTTTCACGACGGGAAGCGTGAGCGAAGCCGGAGACGTATGCCTCCTCGGCAGGTATCTCCTCGTCGTGCCGGATCGGAGCGCTCCGCAGCCGTTCGCACAGCTCCAGCAGCAGGCTCTCCAAGCGTTTGCGCGGCAAGGTCGTTCGGTGCCGGGCTGGACTGAGGGCGACGCTCGACATGGCCCAGGCCAGCAAGTCGGCGTCCGCAGTGGTGAGGTCGGGGCGTTCGGAGCGGAGGGCGTCGGCGATGCGTGCCGGGACCGACTGAACGGCCGTCCGCACCTCGGCCCGGCGTTCGGGAGCGAGGTGGCGGGCTTCCTGGTCGAACAGGACCGCGCGGAAATCGTTGTCGAGGCAGTAGCGGAACAGGGCCAGACAGTTCGAGGCCGAGTCCTCGGGGTCGACGTCGTCGAGGGTGGCCGTGATCGACGAGGCGGCATTGAGTATCGCCTGTGCCAGAAGGTCCTGCTTGTTCGGGAAATGGCGGTACAGCGCCCCCGCGGTGATTCCCACCGCGGAGGCGATGTCCTCCATGTTCACCCCGTGGTAGCCGCGTCTCCCGAATTGCTCTCGGGCCACCGTGATGATCTGCGCTTTACGGTTGCGCGGCCGCGGCGTCTTCTTGGCGGACGGCTCGACAGCAGGTGTGTCGTCCGATGTGTCGATCGTCATTGCAGCCTCGGGGTGTCAGTGCGCGGTGCGGTCGGCCAGGTCGGAGAACTGCCGGCGGAGTTCTCTCTTGAGTATCTTGCCAGCCGGCGAGACCGGCATCTGCTCCACGATCGTGATGCTCCGTGGCGACTTGTACCCGGCGATCAGTTTCTTGGCGTGGGCTCGCACGTCGTCGCAGGTCAGTGACGTGCCCGGTTTCATCACCAGAAACGCGTGCACCCGCTCGCCGAACCGATCGTCGGGAACACCGATCACCGCACACTGCACCACATCGGGATGAGAGGCGAGAGCATTCTCGACTTCGGTCGAGTACACGTTCTCTCCCCCGGAAATGATCATGTCCTTCAGTCGGTCCACCACGAACAGGTAGCCGTCCTCGTCCATGTAGCCGCCGTCGCCGGTGTACAGCCAGCCGTCGCGCAGCGCCGCCGCGGTCTCTTCCGGTCGATTCCAGTAACCGGTCATGATGTTGCCGCCACGGGCAATGATCTCGCCGACCTCGCCGCGGGGGAGTTCGTTGCCTCGGTCGTCGACAACCCGCACCTCGACGTGACCCATCGGCCGACCGGCCGAATTGAGCCGGGTGGCCGCGTGGTGGTCGTCGGCGCTGAGCGAGGTGAGTCCGGGGCCGGCCTCGGTCATCCCGTAACCCTGCACGAAATCAGCTTTCGGGAAGGCGCGCTGGGCCTGGCGTAGCAGGGTCTCGGAGATCGGGGACGCGCCGTACTGAATTGCGGTGATGCTGGACAGGTCGCGGATCTCGCGCTCCGGGTGGCGCAGCAGCATCTGGATCATGGTCGGTACCAACAGCATCGAGTTGATCCGCCGCTCTTCGATCAGTCGCAGCGCCGCGGCCGGTTCGAACGACGGCAACATCACCAGGATGCCACCGGCAATGTTCTGGCCGTTCCAGCTGGCCAGTGCAGCGAGGTGGAACATGGGTGCGGACAGCAGGGCGCGGCCGCCTGCGACGGCGGTGTGATTGGCGGCCAGCGACCCGAGGCTCGCGGTCATCAGGTTGAGGTGGGTGAGCATGACGCCCTTGGGGCGGCCGCTGGTACCACCGGTATAGAAGATCCCTGCCAGGGTGTCTCCGCCCACGCGCAGGTCTTCGACGGGTTCCGCGGTGGCGACCAGGTCTTCGTAACGGAGAAGCCCGTCCGGTGTCGGTTGGTCGCCGCAGTGCACCACTGCTCGCAGCGACGGGAAGAGTGTGCGCATCTCGTCCAGCAGCGGTACGAAGGTGTCGTCGACCAGCAGTACCGTCGTCTGCGAGTCTTCGAGGGCGAACGCGATCTCGGCGGCGCTCCAGCGGGTGTTGAGCGGGTTGACCACGCCGCCTATCCACCAGGTAGCGAAGAAGTACTCGTGGTACCGGTCGGAATTGAGCGACAGCATGCCGACGCGGTCGCCGACCCCCAGACCGAGACCGAGCAGAGCGCCCGCGAGGCGGGCGACCCTGTCTCCGGTCTCGCTGCTGGTGTGGATGCGGTCCCCGCACACGGTCATGGGCTGGTTCGGGCGTTGCTGCACCGCGCGATGCAGTGACTGAGTCAAGTACATGGGGACCCCTCCTGTCGGGGATAGTTAGCGGCTGCCGCCGTCGCAAACCAGGCACTGGCCGCTGACGTAGTCGGTCTCGGGCAGGCACAGGGCGAACACTGCGCCCGCTGCCTCGTCGGGACGGCCGGCCCGGCCCAGAGGGATGGACCGCTCGGCTGCGGCGAGCAGCTGGGGGTTGACGCCGACCTTGATCTCCCGGCCTTCGACGTCGATGGTGGCGTTGCCGTCCGCCGACGCCTCCGTCAGGCGGGTGTTGATCAGGCCGTAGGCGACCGCGTTGACATTCACCCGGTAGCGGCCCCACTCGCGGGCGAGGGTCTTGGTCAGTCCGATGATGCCGGCCTTGGCGGCGGCGTAGTTGGACTGGCCGGCGTTGCCGACGACACCGGCGTTGGAGGAGATGTTGACGACCTTGCGGTGGTAGTCGGTCGGGTTCGCCTTGATGTACGGCTGCGCGGCACGCAGGATCTGGAACGGTGCCTTCAGGTGCAGATCCAGGATGGTGTCCCACTGCTCGTCGGTCATCTTCTGGATGACGTTGTCCCAGGTGAAGCCGGCATTGTTGACGATGATGTCGAGGCCGCCGAAGGTGTCGACGGCGGTGGCGACGAAGCGGTCCGCGAAGCCTTCCTCGGTGACCGAACCGATACTGGCGACGGCCTTACCGCCGGCTGCGACGATCTCCTCGACCGTCTCCTTGGCCGGGCCCGGGTCGAGGTCGTTGACGACGACGCTGGCGCCCTCGGCCGCGAACTTCATGGCGATGGCACGGCCGATGCCGCGGCCGGATCCGGTGACGATGGCTGTCCTGGTGTCGAGCTTGCCCATGAGCGGGACTTCCTTTCGGTGGTGTGGCGAAGGTCAGGCGGCGACGACGGCGTCGCCGCGGAGGGTGACCGTTCCGTCGGCGAGGGTGACGGTGAGGTCCAGATGGGCCAGGCCGTCCTCGACCTTGGTCACGGTTCCGGTGCACGTCGGCTTCGCGTGCAGCGGGGTGATGGCGGCGAATCGTACGCCGTAGGAGCAGAGTCGTTCCTGAGGAACGTAATTGGTCAGCAGTCGGCCGAGGTAGGCCATCGACAGCATGCCGTGGGCGAACACGTCGTCCATGCCACCGGAGCGCGCGACGTCGAGATCGATGTGCATCGGATTGTGGTCACCGGACGCGCCGGCGTAGAGCGCGAGCGTGGTGCGGCTGATGCCGGCGAGCTGCAATTCCGGGAGGGAGTCGCCTGTTTTCATTTTTCCGCCTTCGGGTTTCGGACGACGAGGGTGTTGGTGAGGCGGGCGATCGGCTCACCGTCGCGGGTGACGTCGACCGTTCGGACGAGGAAGTCCAACGCTCCGTTCTTCTTCGAGTACACGTCGGTGACTGTGCCGTTGTAGGCCAGCGTGTCGCCGGCATAGGCCGGCGAGTGGTACTTGAACGCCTGCTCGCCGTGCAGCACGTACCGCATGTCGATCCCGAGTTCGCGGATGAGGGCGAACGGGTCCGGCTTCTCCATGTCCAGGCAGAACAGGAAGGTCGGCGGCACGAGTACATCGCGGTGCCCGGCCGCCTTGGCGGCCTCGGTGTCGAAGTAGATCGGGTTGGTCTCGCCGATGGCCTGCGCGAAGAAGCGCAGACGTCCGCGCTCGACGACCACTTCGTGACCGGGGATCACCTTGCCGACGACGGCGGAGTCGAGAGCCATGTCAGCCCACCTTCTTGAAGACGCTCACGACGCACGCGCCGCCGAGACCGAGGTTGTGCTGCAGGCCGATCCGCGCACCCTCCACCTGACGCGCCCCCGCCTGACCGCGGAGTTGCCACACGAGTTCGGCGCACTGGGCCAGTCCGGTGGCGCCGAGCGGGTGGCCCTTGGAGAGCAGACCACCCGAGGGGTTGGTGACCACGCGGCCGCCGTAGGTGTTGTCGCCGTCGAGGATGAACTTCTCGGCGGTGCCCTCGGGGGTCAGACCCAGTCCCTCGTAGGTGATGAGCTCGTTGGCGGAGAAGCAGTCGTGCAGTTCGACGACCTGTACGTCCTCGGGGCCGATGCCCGCGGCCTCGTACACCTGGGCGGCGGCCGCTGCCGTCATGTCGTAGCCGACCACCTTCATCATGTCCCGGTCCTCGAACGTGCTGGCGGTGTCGGTCGTGAGGGCCTGCGCCTCGATCACCACGTCCGCCGCAAGCCCGTGCTTGCGGGCGAACTCTTCGCTGCACACCACCGCCGCTGCGGCGCCGCAGGTCGGTGGGCAGCACTGGTATCTGGTCAAGGGGCCGAAGATGTGGGGCGACTCGAGCACCTGCTCCTCCGTGAGCAAGTCACGGAAGACGGCATTGGGGTTGTGGGCAGCGTGCTTGCGGGCCTTGACCGAGATCTTCGCGAACGTCTCCGGCTTCGTGCCGTACTTCTGCATGTGGGAAACGCCCGCGCCGCCGAACAGCTGGGCCGCGCGCGGGGACGTCTCGTCGACGCCCTGAATCTCCGTCATCAGGTTGTCGAATCGGAACATCGGCGCCGGGCGGTCGTCCCAGACCCGCTTGAGCGCACCGGGTTTCATCTGTTCGAACCCGACCGCCAGAGCGCACTCGACGGCACCACTGGCGACGGCCTGGCGGGCCAGGTACAGCGCCGACGAACCGGTGGCGCAGTTGTTGTTGACATTGAAAACCGGGATTCCGGTCAGGCCGACTCCGTACAGCGCGGCCTGGCCGGCCGTGGAGTCGCCGTACACGTACCCCACGTAGGCCTGCTGAACGAGGGAGTACTCGATGCCGGCATCACGCAATGCTGCGCGGGCAGCGGTCTCACCCATGACGTTGTAGTTCTCGCTCTTGCCGGGCTTGGTGAACGGGATCATCCCGACTCCGGCGACGTGGACCTTGCGAGTCACATCTGACTCCTCTCTGATCGAATCGATATTTACTTAACACGACCCGACAGATTCTGTCCACCGCGCTCGGCCTGCCGTCTTGCAGCAGCTTTTCCAATTCACAGGCGTGACCGCGAGAAGTGGTCGACGTCTTTCAGTGAACTATTGCCCTTTGATGCCGGATGATGATTTACTTTTTCGAATCGGGGTGGTTCGCGTCACAATTCGCTCCGAGCCCCCGAGTCTCCGCGCCGCGCAGCCGTCGCCATTGCCCGAGAGGATCGATGAGAATGACATCGAGCAAGCAGGACGTTTCCCCCGTTGTGTCACCCGAAGTAGGAGGGGAGTCCCGCGTGCGGGCCTGGGGCCTCACCGGAATTCTGGTGCTGTTGGTCGTCGTCAACTGGGCCGACAAGGCCGTCTTCGGGCTGGTTGCCCAGCCGCTGGCCACAGAGTTCGGTCTGACCTCCGCCCAGATCGGGCTCGTAGGCAGTGCATTTTTCCTGGCATTCACCGTTGGCGGCTTCTTTGCCGGGGTGTTGCACAAGTGGATGTCGTTGCGCTGGCTGCTACTGCTGTTGTGCCTGGCCTGGGCAGCGTCGATGGTGCCGCTGGTGGTCGTTGCCGGCTTCACGATGCTGTTGATCAGCCGGATGGCGCTGGGATTCTTCGAGGGGCCGTCGGGGGCGCTGATCCATACCGGCGCCTACTCCTGGCATCCCGTAGAGAAGCGTGGGCTGCCCGGCGCTTTCCTGGCTTCCGGTGCGTCGATCGCCAAAATTCTGATCGCCCCTCTGATGGCCCTGGCCGTCGCGAACTGGGGGTGGCGATCCACGTTCCTCATCCTCGCCATGGTCAGCGTGGTCTGGTCCGTCGTGTGGCTCGTGACCTGGCAAGGAGGGCCCTACGGCAAGCGCCCCGTCAAGAAGGCCGCCGCGAACGTCGACACCGCTGCGCCGACCGCCGACCCCAAGGTGCCATGGTCCCGGATCCTCCGGACACCGACATTTCTCGGCGCGCTCGCCGCAGTCTTCACCATGTACGCTCTCGTCACCGTCGTGCTGACGTGGTTGCCGTCCTACTTCGAGGTCGGCCTGGGCTATTCGCGGGTGCAGGCCGGCACCATGTTCGGGATCCCCAGCATCGCTGGACTGTTCTTCATGTTCCTGTGCACCTCGGTCAGCGACCGGCTGTTGGTGCGCGGCGCCAGTTCCCGGGTGCTGCGCGGCATCGTGCCGGGAATCGCACTGCTGCTGTGCGGCGTCGCACTGATCACCATGCCGTACATCCAGACGCCCATCGTCGCGGTGATGGTCGTCTCGATCGGCTACGGTGTCGGCACTGTCATCATCCCGCTGTTCAATGCCGCGATCTCGGAGATCTGCCCACCGCAGCAGATGGCAGGCGTGCTGGGCGTGTTCATGGCGATGATGGCCACCGGCGGCCTGATCGCCCCGTACCTCACCGGCGTCATCGTCGACAATGCAGCCACCCCCGCCGGCGGCTACGCCTCGGCCTTCCAGATTTTCGGCATCGCCGCCGTCATCGGCGCGGTGATCGCCCTCCTCACCGTCAACTCCGACCGTGACCGCGCCCGAATCCTCGGCTGACGCGGCCGCATTCCCCAACACCCGTCCACGTTAGTCCGCACAAAAGAAGGAAAAGACATGCAGCGCATCGTGTTCAACCAGGAACATGAAGACTTCCGCAAAGTCATCCGTGACTTCATCGAGTCGCAGGTCACGCCGAACTTCGCCGACTGGGAGCGCGAGGGCATGGTGCCGCGCGACTTCTACCGTCAGCTCGGCAAGCTGGGCGTGCTCGGGATGACCGTACCCGAGTCCTACGGTGGAGCCGGCGAGACCAGCTTCAAGTACCAGGCTGTGCTCTCCGAGGAGACCGCCCGCGCCGCAGTCAGTTTCGGTGCATTCGGCGTGCACACCGGCCTGGTGCTGCCGTACCTGCTCACCTACGGCACCGAGGAACAGAAGCAGCGCTGGCTGCCCGGGTTCGTCAGCGGGGACATGATGACCGCCATCGCGATGACCGAGCCGGGCACCGGCTCGGACCTCGCCGGCATCAAGACCACCGCCCGGCTGTCGGAGGACGGCACCCACTACATCCTCAACGGCGCCAAGACCTTCATCACCGGAGGCGTTCAAGCCGACCGCGTCCTCGTCGTCTGCCGCACCTCCCCGGCCACCGAGGAGAACCGCCGCGCCGGCCTCAGCATCCTCGCCGTGGACACCACGAGCGAGGGCTACGAGGTGGGTCGCAAGCTCGAGAAGATCGGTATGCGCACCTCCGACACCGCCGAGCTTTCCTTCACTGACGTGCGGGTTCCTGTCGAGGATCTGCTCGGCGAAGAGGGCGCGGCGTTCGGCTATCTGGCCAACAACCTTCCGCAGGAGCGCCTGATGATCGCGGTCACCACGACCGCCGCCGCCACCGGTGCCATCACGTTCGCCTCCGACTACGTGCGTGACCGCAAGGTGTTCGGCAAGCCCGTCGCCGACTTCCAGAACACCAAATTCGTCATCGCCGAATGCATCGCCAAGGTGGAGGCAGCGCAGGCCATGGTGGACCGGGCCATCGAGCTGCACGAGACCGGCGACCTGAGCGTCGCCGATGCCGCCAAGGCGAAGCTGTTCTGCACCGAGAACGCCGGCGAGATCATCGACAAGTGCCTGCAGCTGCACGGCGGATACGGCTACATGCTCGAATACCCCATCGCCCGGCTGTACGCGGACACCCGCGTCTCGCGGATCTACGGCGGCACCAGCGAGGTCATGAAGACGATCATCGCCAAGTCGGCCGGTTTCTGATCCAGTCCCGCAGGAGCTTTCGCCCTCACGAACAGGAGCATTCACGTGATCGATCCCCGGGTCCGCACCCTCGACTTCGAGACGTACCGGCAGGTGATTCGCGACTTCACCGACGACGAACTGATCCCGCGGGAGAATGAGATGGTCGCCGCCGGCGCGGTGCCCCCGGACCTCGTCCGACGGATGAGCGAGCTCGGTCTGTTCGGCATCACCCTGCCCACCAGCGTCGGCGGCCTGGGGTGGACGGTCGAGCAGCAGGTGCTCCTGACGTTCGAGTTCACCCGGTCGTCGGCTGTGTACCGGTCGCGGTTCTCGACGAGCATCGGTCTGGCCTCACAGATCCTGCTCGAATACGGCACCGCCGTGCAGCGCGAGAGGTACCTCCCCGCGATGGCGGCCGGGGAGTGCGTGATGGCCTTCGCGCTCACCGAGGAGAACGCCGGGAGCGACGCGTCCGCGGTACGGACCACCGCGACCCGGACGCGTGGCGGCTACGTCATCGACGGGGAGAAGCGCTACATCACCAACGGCGGGTGGGCGGACGTGCTGGTGGTGTTCGCCCGCACCGAGGACGGCGGTGTCTCGTCGTTCCTGGTGGATCGGGACACTCCCGGCGTGCAGACCCGGTTGCCCGAGTTGATGAACGGTCACGCCGAGGGGCCCGTCGCCGAGGTCAGTCTGCGTGGGGTGCGAGTAGACGCAGACCGGCTGATCGGAGGGGCGGAAGGCCTGGGAATGACGCACGCCATGCGCGGGATCAACCAGGCCCGCACCCACGTCGCGGCCACCGCCGTCGGTCAGGCCACGCGCTTGCTCACCGAGGCCGCGCGGCACGCCGGTGAGCGGGAGCAATTCGGGCAACCCCTGGCCGAGTTCGGGGCCGTCCAGGCCATGCTCGGTCGCAGCTACGCAGAGCTCGAGGCGGGACGGTCGATGATCCTGGATTGCGCCCGCGAATTCGACGCCGGCACCCCGCCGCGGCATCGCATTTCGGCGGCGAAGCTCTATTGCACCGAGATGGCATCCGTCGTGGCCGACCGGGCGGTCCAGGTGCTCGGCGGAGCCGGCATCGTGGGCGAACACTCGGTGCCGCGCATGTGGCGTGACGTGCGGGCGCTGCGCATCTACGAAGGTGCCTCGCAGATCCACGAGCGCAACCTCGCTCGGGCACTGCCCACCCTGCTGTCCACCACGCAAACCGCTCGAGTCGGCTGAACATTCAGCGTCACAACACGTTCCATCGCCCAGAGGTAGAGGGAGAATTCATGGCGACCACCACCGGCACCGGGCCAGAAACCGGTGTCCGCATAGTCGAACTCGCCGGCATCGGTCCCGGCCCGCACGCTGCGACGTTGCTCGCCGACCTCGGCGCCGACGTGGTCCGCGTACAGCGCGCCGGCCTGCTGCCGACAGCCGGGCAGCCCCGCGACCAGACCCACCGCGGCCGCCGCGTCGTGGAAGCGAACCTCAAAGACCCCGCCGACATCGAACTCGTCCTCGGCCTCATCGAACGGGCAGACGTGCTCATCGAAGGCTTCCGCCCCGGCGTCACCGAGCGCCTGGGGCTGGGCCCGGACGTCGCACTGGCGCACAACCCGCGCCTGATCTACGGCCGGATGACCGGCTGGGGCCAGGAAGGTCCACTCGCCCAGACGGCCGGCCACGACATCAACTACATCTCGCTGACCGGTGTCCTGCACGCGATCGGCAGGAAGGGCGAGCGCCCGGTGCCGCCGCTGAACATGGTCGGCGACTTCGGCGGCGGCTCGATGTTCCTCGTGTTCGGCATCCTCGCCGCGCTGATCGAGCGTCACACGTCGGGCAAGGGACAGGTCGTCGACGCGGCCATGGTGGACGGCACCCTGGCGTTGTCGCACATGATGTGGAGCTTCCGCGGTATCGGCCGGTGGTCGGACGAGCGCGGGGTGAACATGCTCGACACCGGTGCGCCGTACTACAACACCTACGAAACCGCGGACGGCCGATACATGGCCGTCGGTGCGGTCGAACCACAGTTCTACGCACTGCTGGTGGAGGGTCTGGGTCTCGACCCGGCCGATCTGCCGGCCCAGAACGACCGGAGCGGCTGGCCGCAACTGCAGAAACAGTTCGCCGAGGTGTTCCTCACCAAGACCCGCGACGAGTGGGCGGCGATCTTCGACGGCACCGACGCCTGCACCACCCCGGTGCTGACCTTCGCCGAGGCACCCCAGAACCCGCACATCGCCGCCCGCGGATCCCTCGTCGAACTGGACCGCGTCACCCAGCACCGGCCCGCGCCGCGATTCTCCCGCAGCGAACCCGGGCTACCCGGCCCCCCGGCCACCGAAGCGGTCGACGCCGCCACGCTGTGGAACTGAAAGTGACAGCCGACGCGCAGCTCGACGCGGAACAGGCGACCAGATCGGCACACACCGCTCAACCGTTCTTCGCTCGTGCAGGTTCGGGGTACGAGCCGAGGGCGGCCGCCATCAGCGGGTGGTCGGCGGACATGGTGTCCGGTCCGGCGGTGCTGGGTTTGCTTGCCCACGCCATCGAGGGTGAGTACAAGCAGGATGAATTCTTCGCCACCCGAGTGACCGCGGATCTCTTTCGTCCGGTGAGGATGGGCCGGATCGATGTTCGCTCACGGATCATCCGGTGGGGAAACCGAATTCGACTTGTCGAAGCCGAATTGATTCAGTCGGATGAAGCCGTGGCCAGGGCCACGGTTGCTTTCTACCGAAAATCGAGGAACGCAGCAGGAGCGCATTGGGTCGACTCCCGCGTCCCTGAGCCTCCCTCGCCGACCGAGCATCTCGGCGAGCGGTTGATCGGCACCAGTGGGGAGAATGCCGACTGGGGGCCGTTGCCGCACGGAGGACCGGCGTGGCGAACCTCTGATCGGAAACGGATCTGGACGACAGGGTGGTCGGCGATCGCAGGAGAAGCGACCACCCCCCTCGTGCGTGCGGCAATGATCGCCGACTTGACCAATTTGGTAACCAACATGGGCACCGAGGGCATCGGATACATCAACGGTGACGTCACGCTGGCGCTGACCAGACTGCCGGAGGGGATCGAACTCGGACTGGAAGCCGACAGCCACCGCGCGTGCGACGGAGTCGCGGTGGGCTCGGCAACCATGTTCGACCGCGACGGCCCTCTGGGGATCTGCACCGTTTCCGCCATCGAGAACGACCGCAGAACGCTACAGCGACCCGAAGAGGGTCGTGCGCTCGCCGGCGAGTCCCGAGTACAGGACATATCTCGGCTCATGACCGACCCGGAGTCCCTCCACGACCCCGCTACACCATGGCGCATTCGGCGCCCTGCCCGCTAGCTTTGCTGCATGGATCTGCGTCAAATGGAGTACTTCCTTGCGGTGGTCGATCACGGAGGGGTCAACCGTGCCGCAGTCGCGCTGCGAGTGGCCCAGCCGTCGCTCTCCCAGGCCGTCCGCAAGCTCGAGAAGGACCTGGGATCCGAGCTGTTTCACCGAGTGGGCAGAGGTCTTGTCCTCGCGCCGGCCGGCGAGGCCCTGATCGGCCCGGCTCGCATGATCCTGCGCGAGGCGGAAGCAGCGGAGAATGCAGTGCGGAGCGTCGGGCAGGGGCGCAGCGGGCGGATCGATATCGCGGCACTGTCGGATATCTCCACGGACCCACTATCGGTGTGGGCGGCGGGGTTCCGCGCCAAATTTCCCGAAGTGCGTTTTCGGATCGAGGAGCGTGACGAAGCGGCGGATCTGGTGCAGCTCGTACGATCCGGTGCCTGCGAGGTCGGCTTCTCGGCCATGCCGATTGCGGGGGAGGAACTAGTGAGCGAGGAACTGGTCGATCAGAAGTTCGTCCTCGTCTGTCCACCTGGCACCGAGTCGTTCTGGCCCGATCCCACCCCAGTCGAAAGTCTGTCCGGGGTCCCTTTCGTGATGGGCGAACACGGCACGGCAACAAGAGAGTACATCGAGAACTCGTTGCGGGAGCATGGTGTCGAACCGCGGATCGTTGTGGAGGTACCACAGCGCGGCGCGGTACTGCCGATGGTGCTCTCCGGAGCAGGCGCGGCAATCATTCCGCTCCGGATTGCGCTCGACGCCCGTCATCGCGGCGGTGTGGTGCGCGAGCTGTCCCCGGGGCTTTCACGACGAGTCGGAATGATGTATCGCAGGGGTCGAATGACGGTGGCAACCTCCGACTTCCTGGATTACTCGAAGCGCTCGATGCGGGCCTGGCTTCGCAGTATCGACCGGCACACGGCCCGGGGACACTCGTGGATCGAGGGGGCCTCGCTGACAGCACTGACGGCAGATCACCGGGTTCGCGAACGCAATTACCGCGACTCGGAGGTACGCCCATCACCGGATCGATAGGAAATTGCAGTTGATTCGGCCTACTTTCGGTCTTTGACGTGGTCGGTCGCTGCCTCTTGAATGAATGTGCGCCAGTTCACAACTGGTGAACGTCAATCGAGGAGGAATCATGAGCGGCCACGTTCACTGCGCGATCGAGGATGCCACAGCAACCGTGGTCCTCGACAACCCCGGGCGACGAAATGCCGTTTCCTTTGCCGTACTCGAAGAGCTTCGCGCCGTGATCACAACGCTCGCGCGCTCACCCGACGTACGAGTGGTGATCCTTTCGGGCCAGGGCTCCGATTTCAGCGTGGGCGCTGATCTTGCCGCTCCTGCCGAATCCAGGACCTTGCGGCGTGACTCGGTCGTGGCGGATACCGCACGTTTGCGCCACGTCAGCACCACTCTGCTCGCTTTCCATCAGATACCGCAGGTCACGATCGCCGCTATCGACGGTGCCTGCGCTGGAGCAGGGCTATCGCTCGCTGCCGCAGCAGATTTTCGGATCGCTTCCGACCGTGCCGTGTTCAACACCGCATTCATCAGTGCCGGACTGTCCGGTGACCTCGGCGGCGTCTGGCTGATCAACAAGATGCTGGGCGGCGCGCACGCCCGCGAATTATTTCTCACCCCAGGCAAACTCACCGCCGAGCGCGCCCACCAGCTCGGACTGGTCAACTCGGTAACCTCCGCACAGTCGCTCCACGGCACCGCCCGCGAGCTTGCGCACCGTCTCGCGACCTCCGCCCCCCTCGCCCTCCGTGCGATGAAACGGAACCTGCTCCACTCTTCCACCGCGCCGCTCGGCGACTACTTGCTCGCGGAAGTGGATCGCATGGTGCAGTGCTTCCATTCCGACGATGCTCGCGAAGCGGCCGAGGCTTTCCTGCACAAACGCGAGGCCGCGTTCACAGGCCACTGACGGCTCGTGTCACCCCATCCACTCTGCATGTTCGGAGCCCTTTATGACAGACACTCGAGCACAGCCCAAAGCTGTTGTCGCACCGCCCTCATTGAAGCGTGCATGGCTGATCGCCATGTTGCTGTTCACCTTCCTCCTTCTCAACTTCGCGGACAAGGCTGTACTCGGCTTCGCCGGCGTTCATATCCAACACGATCTGGGAATCACACCGCAGCAGTTCGGCCTGCTGCAGAGTGCCTTCTTCTGGTTGTTCGCCGCCGGAGCGATAGTCCTCGGAGCGCTGTCTTCCCGCATCGGTCTGCGCTGGTTGCTAGCCGTGCTGATGCTCGTCTGGATCGTCACGATGGTGCCCCTGCTCGGCCCGGTGAGCTTCGGTGTGATGCTCGCGTGTCGCATCGTCCTCGGCTTTGCCGAAGGGCCGGCGTACGCGCTGGCCACCCATTCGGTGCACTCGTGGTTTCCGCCGGAGAAACGGGCCCTGCCGGGTGGGGTCGTCACCGCGGGCGCCTCGGTGGGCCCGCTTCTCGCCGCGCCCGTGTTGACCTGGGTCATCGTCACCTGGACCTGGCATGCGGCCTTCGGTGTGCTCATCGTCCTGGGCGGACTGTGGGCAGTGGTCTGGCTCGTCTTCGGCAAGGATGCGCCCGCGCACACACCGGTGGGAACGGCCCCGGGCGCCGCGGAGTTGGTCGATGCTCCGTACCGGACGTTGCTGACCACCGGAACCGTCGTCGGCATTGCTCTGCTGACGTTCTTCTCGTATTGGTCGACCACCTTGAAGGTGGCCTGGCTGCCGGTCTATCTATCGGATGGGTTGGGCTACGACACGGTCACCGCCGGACGGTTGATCATGCTTCCCTATGCCTTCGCCGCGGTCGGTGCGATCGGTGCCGGCTGGTTGTCGAATTGGTTGACCGCGCGAGGGGTGTCCCGGCGTGTTTCGCGGGGGTATTTGGCGGGCGGTCTGATCGTCGCGGCCGGCCTGTCGATGTTCGCATTTACATTGCTGTCGGCTGGTCTGCCGCAGATGGTCTTCATCACCTTGGCGTTCTCGCTCAATACTGCTGCGTATGCCGTCGCCTTCACCGCCATCGCCGATGTTGTGCACCCGCGTAAGCGTGGTCCGGTCCTGGGGTTCCTCGTGGCGTTCTACAGCATGGCCGGCGTACTCGCGCCGCTGGTACTCGGGCATTTCGTCGGCACCGCAGCCGACAAGATCACCGGCTACGGGCACGGTTTCGCGCTCACCGGTGTGCTCATGGCCATCGGCGGCGCCGCAGCCACCTTCCTGGTGCACCCGGAACGTGATGAGGCCAAACTCAATACCCATCTACAGGAGAACGTGCAATGAGCACACCATTGGACGGCGTCCGCGTCGTCGACTTCGGACAGTTCATCGCGGCCCCGGCCGCCACCCAGGTCCTGGCCGACCTCGGCGCCGACGTGATCAAAGTCGAGCCGATCCACGGGGAATCGTCGCGATCGATCGGCATTTACGGTGACGCGATCCTGCGGAACTACAACCGCAACAAGCGCTGCATCGCCCTGGACCTGAAGGACGTCCGAGGACAGCAGGTCGCCCGGGAACTGATCGCGGGCGCAGACATCGTCGTGCAGAATCTGCGGCCCGGGGTGATGGATTCCTTCGGCCTCGGCGCCGAGCAGGTCCGCACCGCGCACCCCGATCTCATTTATGCCACTGTCACCGGATTCGGGCTGCACGGGCCGTCGAAGTACCGCGCCGGCCTGGACATCGCAGCGCAGGCCGAAAGCGGCATCATGTGGGTCACGGGCGAAGCCGACCGAGAACCGCAACGTGTCGGCTTCCCCGTGGTCGACGCGGCTGCCGCGCACGTGTTCGCTCAAGCCATCCTGGGCGCCTACATCCGGCGGTTGCGCACCGGCGACGGCGACACCGTCGAGACCTCGCTGCTCGAGGTGGCGGTGCATCTGCAGGGCCCGAACTGGGGCGAGTATCTCCTGACCGGCAACGATCCCGTGCGCAAGGGAAACGGGCAAGCCACCGTGGCGCCCGCCGCGGACGTGATGCCCACCAGGGACGGCGCCATCGTCGTATCTGCCTACTCGGTGGTGCATTTCGACCGGCTCTGCAACCTGCTCGGCCACCCCGAACTGGCCTCCGACCCGCGATTCGAGACCAACGAGAGCCGCGTGCGCAACCGCCCAGCACTACTCGAGGAACTCCGGTCCGAGTTCGCCAAGATGACCAGCGACGAAGCCATGACACTGTTGACACCGAACGGTGTCGTCGCCGGTCGCATCAGTTCCTACCGCGAGGTCCATAAGAACCCGGACGTCGAGGCCGCCGGCATCTTCATCGACGTCACCGACCCCACTGGGGTCGAGCACACCACCCTCGGCTCGCCGTGGCACCTCCACAGCATTCCCCGGTTCTCCACCACCGGCGCCCCGGCGCTGGGACAACACACGGTCGAGTTGCTGACGGAACTCGGCTACACCGCTGCCGCGATCGACGACCTCGCCACTACGGGCGTCGTCTGCAGCCGGAAGGCATGACGGAAGCACCGCAGCACCGCCGAGCTTCGTCGGTGCTGTCGTATTCGGCCCTCCGGCGTCGGACGCCGAGGGCACGGGCTTCTCTGAGCGCCGACCAAGAACCGGACTACCGGTTCACTCTCGCCAACGAACGCACGTTCTTGGCATGGATGAGGACCGCACTGGCGCTCATCGCGGGTGGCGTCGCCGCTCGTGAGTTCATCGACTCCCTCGAACCAGTCGTTCTGCGCGGCCCACTTGCCGTGACTTGTCTTGCTACCGCGGCATTGATCGGAGGCGGTGCATTCCTGCACTGGTTCCGAGTGCAACAGGCCATGCGTCGCGCGCAACCACTGCCGAATTCATGGTTGATGCCAGTTCTCGCCGGCGGTGTCCTCCTCGCTGCGAGCCTTTGCATGTGGGGGATGCTGACGTGACGACGGCGTCGGGACATGACAGGGGACTGCAGGTCGAGCGGACGGTCCTGGCGTGGCGTCGCACCGCCTCGACCGCCGCCGCTGCGACCGGCATTCTTGTTCACCACGCCATCGCCACGCCAGAATTCCAAGGCCGTGACGTCCTGTCTGTCGCCGGATTCGCGTTGTCCACTATCGTTCTCGCTGTGCTGGCTACGCGACGCTGGAGAGAACTCCCCGACCAAGCGCATGCGGCAGCGGGTCGGTACATCGCGATAATCGCGATCACGATAGTCGGGCTCTCGCTGGCCATCGGCGGCGAATCCCTGGTCCGATTCGATTGATGTCCGGGCGACCCCCGTCGGTCGGCGAATCGTAGGTTGTGGGCAGCGCGAGGGACGCGCCGCCACCGCGGATCTCGGCGATGACGGGCGTCGGATCTGGCGGCCGATCCTGGGGACGCCGGGCAGGTCAATTCGGGTGGATGCCGGAAAGAGCTGTCAGTCGCTCGCGATGGCGACTCATCGGGCCGAGGAGGGTTTGGACACTCCGCGCGCGGCGGTAGTAACGATGAGCGGAGTGCTCCCACGTAAAGCTGATTCCGCCGTGAACACGCATGCTCTCCTGCGCGCAGAAATCGAGGGCGTCCACCGCTGCGATCAACGCGTGAGTGGTGTCGAGCGGACTGGGGACGCCGTGTGTCTCGAGCGCCCGGGACGCTTCCCCGACCAGGGCAGCCGCTGTTTCGACTGAGGCCCACATCTCGGCGCACCGGTGCTTGACCGCCTGGAAGGCTCCGATCGGCTGCCCGAACTGACGGCGGCTTTTGGCATACTCGACGGCCGATTCGAGGCAGCGGCGGGCAGCGCCGGTGGACTCCGCTGCGAGGGCCAGAGCGGCGTAGTCCTGCGCGCGTCCCAGAGCCTCCATCCCTCCTTGGGCCTCGCCGAGCAACACGGCGGGCACCACGTCAAAGGTCAGTGACGCCTGACTACGCGAGAGGTCGATGGTGTCCATCGGTGAACGGAGAAGCCCTGGCGCAGTGCCTTCGACGACGAAAATCGCTGTCTGTTCACCGAGACGAGCAAGGACGAGGAGGATGTCGGCGCTGTATCCGTCTATTACGTGTGTTGTGTGCCCCGACAGGGCGAATTGCTTGCTTCCTGCGATGCGCGCGTGGACACCGCGGCTCGACCGATCCGTCGGATTTTCCAACCAGGCGACCGCAGCCGTCGAGGCTCCCGAAGCAAGGTCGGGAAGCAACCTTGTCGCGGTGCCGGCATCTGCGGCAAGGCGTATCAACGGTGTGGCGAGGCCGACCGAACTCAGCAAGGGTGAACCGTAGAGTACGCGACCAGCTTCCTCGAATACCGGAAGCAGGTCGGAGAAGCCGAAGCCCACTCCGCCGACATCCTCGGGAATCGCCATTGCCGGTACGCCGATACTTTCGGCGAGGAGCTGCCAGATGCGGCGATCGAATCCGTCTGCGGAGCCGGTGTCGTCCTCGCTACGCGACGACACATGCTGGTCGAGGAGCCGCCGGATTGCACCTGCGAGTTCGGTACGCTCCGGTGTCTGTTGCATGAACGGGGATGTCGTCACTGCTCTCCTGCCTTTCCTGTTGATTGCGAGGATGATTGATGCCCGACCGCAGTTCGTCGGTCTCGGGGGTCGACCGCCTGCTCGCGAGGAAGCCCGAGAATGCGTTCGGCGACGATGTTCCGTTGTATGTCATCGGTGCCGCCACCGAACGCCATCCCCGGCGAATTGAGGATTTCGTAAGCGGTTCCTGCGTACTCGTCACCGATCCACGCGCCACCACAAGGCAGGCCGAATTCGGTGGCCAAGCGCGCGTTCCTGAAGGCGTTGCGAGTTCGATGCATCTTTCCGAGGGATGTTTCCGGACCCAGCGGCAGTCCTGAACGGGCTTGTACTGTTGTTTGACGCGACAGAATGGCGGCTGTGCGTTCCCCCATCCAGGCGTCGAGAAGGGAACTCTGCACGTCGGGCACGGAGATGGTGTCGTGTCTGGTAACCAGGTCGACGAGTTCTCGGACCGAAATCGGGTTGCGAACCCCGACTCCACCGCTCCGCGATATCGCCAGCCGTTCGTGCCCGAGTACAGTGCCGGCCACCTTCCATCCTCCGCCGACGGTGCCGACGAGCCGGTCCGCCCGAACGAAGACGTTGTCGAGGAATACCTCGTTGAACTCGCCGTCGCCGGTCATCTGCTTGATGGGTCTGACTGTGACCCCCGGTGCGTTCATATCAATCAGCAACATCGTCAACCCCGAGTGTTTCGGTGCCTCGGGGTCGGTGCGGACCAGCGCAAGACCGAAGTCGGCCAGGTGCGCGTATGAGGTCCAGACCTTCTGGCCCTGTACGCGCCACCCGCCGTCGACTTCGGTTGCGCGCGTCATCACCCCGGCTAGATCGGAACCTGCATCAGGTTCGGAGAACAACTGACAGGCGATGGCGTCCGCACTCAGAATGCGAGGGCCGACCTCGGCCACGAGTTCGGCTGCTCCGACATCAATGAGGGCGGGAAGGATGACGTTGACGCCGAGGAACGCAGGTCGGTCCGCAGTCACGGCGAGCGTTGTGGCTTCGTCGGTGACGATGTCCTCGTGGTCAGCGGAAAGGCCTCTTCCCCCTGCATGTTCGGGAATCGAGACACCTGAGAAGCCGGCACGGTGAAGCGCCCCGCGCACTGCCCGCGCGCGATCCACCGGCGCGTCGACGCCGTGAAGGACTGCGGGAACCTCCCTCGCGAAGAACTCGCGGGCCTGCGTGCGGAAATCCTCGAGATCTGGCCGTTGAATCATGCTTCTCCCTTCAAAGGTTGGATACGCCACCGCACGAACCGGCGTGCGACGATCGGGAACCCGAGTCGGCAGCTGTCACCAGTCCCGGGCCGGCGACGGCACCTGAGTACGATCTAACGGTCGTTGAACGACTACGTCAAAGACACACTTTTGGATGTATTGACTGTATTTGCCTATCTATCTGTTTGTTCCTGAAAGCGTTCACGCCTGTGGCCGGATGTCGGACCGAGAACGCAGTCGAGGTGATGAGGCGCCACATCAGCACAACCGACCGTATTCCGTCGTTACACACCCAGCCGTTCTTTCCGGGTGACGTTTTGGCTCCCCTAGGGTGCCTGGTGTGTGTGGCGGCACGACCACATTCTTGAAACCGATCACGACGATCCCGGTCTCGATCGACCGGAGTCACGGGTACGCAACCCGGTCGGGTTTTCGGAATGGAGGAATGGATGTCGCCGAATTGTCATGTCGTTTCTGCGCCTGTAGGTGGGAACACGGTGGAAGGCCGTGTCGACCGGAAGCGGCTGGGGGAGGACGGCTACGTCGTCGTCCACGACGTACCCGACCGCACCGCTGCAGCGGAAGTGGTTGGCTCGCTGGGTGATCTGGTCCCGCAATACAACGGTCTGCTCACCCACGAGGTGACGTACCGTCCCGGCCACGATCATCGGGCGTACTCGCAGAGCGCGAACACGATTCTGGCGCACACCGAGGCCCCCGGCTGGGATCCCAGCCCGGCGTACCTGGCGCTGTTCTGCCACCGGCAGGCACGCTGCGGCGGCGGCCACACCGATCTGCTCGACATCCGGCGGCTCGTCGACGCCCTGGAACCGGCCGAGGTCACCCTGATGACGAACGCCGAACTGACCTTCCCGGGCCCGGACGGGGGTGTACGCACCGCGATGCTGGGCGCGGACGACACCGGCCGCACCACCCTGCGCTTCAGCTACAACCTGCTCACCGCGGCCGACTACGACCCACACCACGACTCCGACGTCGACGACACTCGGCTGCCGCTCGGCCTGGCCGGTCGCAGGTTGGCGCATCGCGTCAGCGACCTGTTCCACGAACTGCGCACCCGCGTGCTGATCCCCGAGAATGCGCTGCTCATCTGGGACAACCAGCGCATGCTGCACGCGCGCTCGGAGTACGCCGACCGCGCCCGTCACCTCACTCGTTTCTGGGCCGGCGACCGGACTCGCGCATGATCATCGACGACCTGCAGTGCTCCGACGCCGACGGGCTGGTCCACCTCCCCGGACTGCCGTCGTTCGACCCCGCCGACGAAGCCGAGAACGCCGTCATCAGCCGCCTCGCCGGCAATTGGCACCGACGGTCGACGGTAAAGCGCGACGAGCCCGACCTCGACGAGTTGTTCGACGCCGGCCGGGCCGACTACCCCGAGGCAATCGTGCCGTTCCGCGACCATCCGACGTGGCAGGCGATGCCCGACGCGCTTCGGTCGCGGCTGCTGAGCTGGGCCTGGATCGCGTACAACCGGCACACGGTGCTCGCCGAGCAACGCGTCGCCAACCCGGCGTTCGCGCTCGTGATGGACGGGGAGTTCCCGGGTCTCGGCGGCCAGGACATGGATATCGCCCTCGCCCAGGCCATGGTCGACGAGCAGTACCACACCCTGATGCACATCAACGCGAGCGCGCTGACCAGACGGAAACGGGGGAACCCGTTCCCCGACAGCGCCTTACCCGAATCCCACACCTCGCGGGCCCACCGTCGGCTGCGCGCCCATGCCGCCGAACGCTGGCAGCGCAGCCTGACCACGCTGGCCTTCGCCACGGTGTCCGAGATCTCGATCAACGCGTATCTCGATCTGCTCGCCGACGATCACGACATCCAGGTGGTCAACTCCACCACCGCGAAGCTGCACAACCGGGACGAGTACTGCCACGCATCCATTTCCGACGAGATGGCGAAGCTGGTGTACGACGTGCTGGACCCCGTCAAACGCCGCTTCTTCCTGGACATGCTGGTCGCCGGACTGGAAGCGTTCGTCGCCACGGACTACTCGACGTGGGAGGCGATCTTCCGGATCGAGAAGGTCACCGGATGGGAGAAGATGCTCGCCGACGTGCGGGCCGAGAAGTCCGGTTCGCGGCTCGTGCGCGACTACAACGGTCTGTATTCGCTGATGTCGGACATGAATGTTCTGGGCGAGGTCGACTTCGACTGGGGCTTGGCGGTGACGGACAAATGACCGTGCTCGATCTCGACACCCGCACAGCCCTCGCTCCGCGATCGATCAGCGGCGACCGGCTCCGCAAGCTCGTCGCCGAGCGTACCGGCGACCCGATGCTCGGGCACGAGGCACACGTGGTGTCCCAGGTGCTGCCGTTCAAGGTCAGCAGCTACGTCGTCGACGAACTGATCGACTGGGGCCGTGCGCCGGACGACCCGATGTACCGGCTGACCTTCCCGCACCGCGACATGCTCGAGCCCGAGCACTTCGCGCTGATCGAGCAGGCCGTGGCGCAGGGAGATCGGGGCACCGTCCGGCAGGCCGTCGACACGGTCCGGGCCGCGCTGAACCCGCATCCCGGTGACCAGCTGAGCATGAACGTTCCGCAGCACGACGACATCGACGGTTCGGGCATGCAGCACAAGTACGCCGAGACCCTCCTGGTGTTCCCCCGCCAGGGGCAGACCTGCCACAGCTATTGCGGCTACTGCTTCCGCTGGGCGCAGTTCGTGGACACCCCCGACCTGAAGATGGCCATGTCCGGGCCGGAGGCGATGACCCGATACCTCGACCTGCACCCCGGCATCACCGACGTGCTGTTGACCGGCGGCGACCCGCTGGTCATGCGGACCGAGTTGCTGGCCTCCTATCTGGAGCCGCTGCTCGAACCGGGGCGGGACCATGTCGAAACGATCCGGATCGGCACGAAGGCCGTCTCGTTCTGGCCGTACCGGCTGTTGGCCGGGCCGGAAGCCGACGACCTGCTGCGGTTGCTCGAGCGGCTGACCGTCGCCGGCAAGCACGTCGCGATGATGCTGCACCTGTCGCACGTCGCGGAACTGCAGACCGATGCCGCCCGGACGGCGCTGGCCCGGTTGGCATCGACCGGTGCGGTGCTCCGCGCTCAGGCCCCGGTGGTGCGTCACGTCAACGACGACCCGCGCACGTGGGCCGACCTCTGGCAGGCGCAGGTCCGCAACCGGGTCGTGCCGTACTACATGTTCGTCGAGCGGGACACCGGTGCGCGACCGTATTTCGGTCTGCCGCTGGCGCGAGCGGTCGACATCTACCGCGAAGCGCTGCAACGGGTCTCCGGACTCGGGCGGACCGCGCGGGGACCGGTGATGTCGGCGTCACCGGGGAAGGTCGTGGTCGACGGCGTCGTCGACCTCGACGGCGGACGAGCGTTCGCGCTGCGGTTCCTGCAGGCACGCCGGCCGGATCTGGTGGGCAAGCCGTTCTTCGCGAAATACGACGAGCACGCGCAGTGGTGGGACGACCTCCGCCCGCACGGCCCGCGCGACCGCGAATTCTTCGGTGTCGGAGGCACCACGTGAAGGTCACCGCGCACGAGATCAGCTTGACGCAACGGCATCTGTGGCGCTCTGCCAGAGAAGCGATTCCGGTGCAGCAGGGACTGGTGGTGGAGGTGGAGCAGGACGGTGTCGCCGGGTTCGGCGAGGCATCCGCGTTCATGACCGACCACTACAACTCGGGCCTGGACCGGATGCACGCGGATCTGCGACGGATTGCGCCGTTGCTGATCGACCTCGGTCCCGACGACCCGTTCGCGGTGTGGCGAGCGCTGTCCGCGGAGCTGCCCGATTCGCCGTTCGTCCTGGCCGCCCTCGACACCGCGGTGCACGACCTGCGGGCACGGCTACTCGGTGTGCCGCTGTGGCAGTCTCTCGGCCTGGAACGCCCGCGGGAGTTGCACTCCAGCTTCAGTATCGGGCTCGACGAGACCGAGGTGATGGTCCGCAAACTCCGCGAGCGGCCCGGATGGTCGGCGTACAAGATCAAGCTCGCCGACCCGGGAGACCTCACCGTCGTCAAGGAACTCCGCTGCCACACGACCGCACCGTTCTACGTGGACGGCAACTGCGGCTGGGAGCTGTCCCGACTGCTCCCCGTCCTGCCCGGCCTGCAGGAACTCGGCGTGCAGCTGATCGAGCAGCCGTTTCCGCGCTCAGGGTGGCGCGACGCCCGGATCCTGAAGGAGCGCAGCCCGATCCCGGTGATCGCGGACGAGAGCATCGCGTCGCCGCAGGACCTGGACGCCTGCACCGACGCGTTCGACGGAATCAACGTCAAACCGATGAAGGCCGGAGGAATCACCCCGTCCCTCACGCTGCTGCACCGAGCCCGAGAACGCGGACTGATCACCATGCTCGGCTGCATGCCCGAATCCGCGGCCGGGGTGTCGGCCACGGCCCACCTCGGGGGACTGGCCGACCACCTGGATGTCGACGCAGTCGACCTTCTCGCGGTGAACACCGGCCGCGGACTGACACTCGACGGCGCCGGCCGCGTCACCCTGCCGGATCGTCCCGGTTCCGGTTACCTTCCCGATCCCGCCGCCCACGGCTGGCGGGTTCGGCCGGTGTCCGCCGCCGACGTGCGACCGATCCGCCATACCGTGCTCCGGCCCGGTCAACCGGCCGAGACCTGCGTCTACCCCGAGGACGCGCACGTCGGCACCCGGCACTTCGCCACACTCGCCGCGGGGCGACCGATCGGCGTGGCCTCGCTGTACCACGAGGATCCACCCGAAACCCACGCCGTGCCAGGTCTTCTCCCCGGCCGGGGTTGGCGCCTCCGCGGTATGGCCACCCTCGAGGAGGTTCGCGGTACCGGTGCGGGGACCACACTCCTGCGCACCGCACTCACGAACGCCGCGCTGGCCGGCGCCGACGCGGTCTGGTGCAACGCCCGCACCACCGCCGCCGGCTTCTACGTCAAGCAGGGCTTCCGGATTCTGGGCCCGGAGTTCGACATCCCGGGCATCGGCCCCCACGTCTTCATGCATTGGAGTACTTCATGATCCACCAGACACCGAACCCTGGTTCGCTGATCGACGAGCAGGAGGCCCGTTGGCTCGCCTCGATCGCACTCGTCGAGGCCGGAGTGCCGGAGGACGACGCCGATCAGGTGGCTGTCGCGCTCGTCGACACGTCCCTGCGCGGCATCGACACCCACGGTCTGCGGTTGCTGCCGCAATACCTGGACGAACTCGCGACGGGCGTCGCAAATGCAGCGGCGTGCCCGACCGTGGTCCGGGACCGTGGGGCCGGGCTGCTGCTGGATGCGGACGGCGCACTCGGCGTGCTCGCCGGACTCGCTGCCGCCCGCCTGGCAGCCGACCGGGCCAAGGCTTTCGGCGTCGCGGCAGTGGGCGTGCGCAATTCCAACCATTTCGGCGCGGCGTCGGTCTACACCCGGCACCTGGCCGGGCAGGGGATGATCGGTATCGCAGTCACGTCCGCCGCGTCCCGGGTGGCTCCGTACGGCGGGGTCGAGCCGCTGTTCGGCACCAACCCGATCAGCGTGGCCGCGGGCACGGGGGATGACGGGCTCGCCCTCGACATGGCCACCAGCCAGGTGTGTTTCGGTGAGGTGAAGCACCGCCGGGCCGAGGGACGACCGCTGAACAGCGGCTGGGCCACCGATCGCGACGGGCGGCCCACCGCGGAACCCGACGAGGCGTACGCCCTGTCGCCACTCGGCGGCTACAAGGGACAGGGCCTGGCAATGGCGGTCACTCTGCTGGGCGCCGTGTTGACCGGGTCGCCGCCCGACTGGCAGCTCGAGCAAGTCGGTGAGGGAACCCCCGGTCGAAGCCGAGGGGTCGGCCACTTCATCTTCGCCCTGGACCCCGGAGCGTTCAGTGGGCATGCGCAATTCACGGCCGGGCTGGCGGATCTCCTCGGCACCGTCCGCGGGGCGACGCCCGCCACTGGGACGCCGGTGGTGGCCTCGGGTGATCCGCAACGCGCCCACGAGCGCGAACGACGGGCGCGGGGGATACCGCTGGATGCCCGGACCGCGGAGGTCTTCGCCACGCTGGACACAACTTTCGATGGATTCGCCGTGACGAGGAAGGAAGCTTCTCGATGATTCTCGTACTGATCAGCCCGCGTGCCGCCGGGTTGCCCTTCGCCCAGTGGCTGCCGGAGAAGAGCGGACGGCTGGTGGCGGTCTGCGCCGAGGGAACGGATCCGGGTGAGGGATTCGCCGAGATCGTCACGGTCACCGACTATCACGACGACGACGCGGTGCTGGGCGCCGCTCGGGAACTCGCCGGACGGCACCGGCCGGAAGCGGTCGTCGCCCTCGCCGAGGTCGATGTGGAGAGGGCCGCCACATTGCGCGGCGAACTCGGCCTGCCCGGCCTGGACACCGCTACGGCAGCCGGTTACCGCGACAAGATCCTGATGAAGGAAATGGCTCGGGCCGCAGGGCTTCTCGTTCCGGTCTTCGCCCCGGTACGCCATCCGGCGGACATCGTCGACTTCATGGCAGGCAACCCGGGCCGGGTCGTCGTCAAACCGCGCAGTGGTTCCGGCTCCACCGGCGTGTACGTGCTCGATTCGCCGGCGCAGGCAACCGGACTCGCCGACATCGTCACGGCCACACCGTACGAAGTCGAGGAATTCATCGACGGTGCGGTGCACCATGTGGACGCGTTCCGCGTCGCCGGAGACCCGGTGGCCGCCATCGCGTCCCGCTACACCGGCCAGGGGTGCCTCGAGCACTGGACCGACGCCCCGTTCGGCTCCCGGTCTGTCGACACCACCGACCCGGTGTGCGCACGACTGGTGGACGAGACCTGGCGGCTCGTCGATGCACTGGGCTCGCCGCCCACCGTCTGCGTGCACGCCGAGTTCTTCGTCACCGCGGACGGCGACATCGTGCTCTGTGAAGTGGCGGCACGGATCGGCGGCGGACCGATACCGACGATGCTCCGCCATGTCCTGGGCATCGATCCGCGGGATCTCTGGGCGCGGGTGGAATGCGGGTTGCCGACCGACCTGGATGCTGTCCGGGACCGGGTGGCGACCGCCCCGTACGCAGCGTTCTACGGCGTGCCGCCGCGCCGGGGCCGGGTGCTGCGACTGCCGGACGCACCGCCGGGCGTGCACGACTTCACGCTGAACACCCACGTCGGCGACGACTGGACCCCTGCCCGGTACAACGAGCGCAAGTCGGCGGACTTCCTCGCCTACTGGGTGGTGACCGACCCCGACTTCACGGCGCTGGGCAATCGGCTGATCGCCACTGCCGAACAGGTGAGCGCCGGATTCGAGTGGGACCGTGCCGAAAGCGAGGACGCAGCATGACCGCCACCGATGTCGACGGGATCACCGGCCACGTCCTGCCCCGCGGCGCCCGCCCCACCGCCGCCGACTTCGCGGGCATCGCCGACCCGGACATCATCTGGGAGGACGCGCGGTGGTGGCGGTTCACCGAACGCACCGACCTGCACGAGGTGCGTTACCTCGAGGTGCGCGCGGACGGCCGCACCGTCGCGGTCGCGCCGCTGCTGTTCACGGCGCGGCCCGGGGGCCTGCTCTTCTACGACCCGCCCCGGCTGGCGGGAACCGCAGGCCCGATGGCCGAACCGGAGTTGCTCGATCACCCCGATCGGCTGCGCTGGGCCGAGCTCACCGAGGCGCTGCCCGATGCCCGCGAGGATCAGTACCCGTCGCTGGCGCTCGCGACGTTCGGAAACCACCACGGTGTCGCGCACGCGCCCGGCCGTTCGCACGATCAGCGCCGCGTGGTCATGGCGGCCCTGCCCGACCTGCTCCATCAGGCCGGTGACGAACTCGGCTGCCGCAGTGTGGCATTGCTGTACGTCGGTGCGTCCGACGCCGAGGAGGTGGACGGTTCAGCATCCGGCGCCGGGTACACGGCGGCCCTGCTGGGCGCCGAGGGTGTGCAGGACCTGAGCGGCCACAGCTGGGCGGAATACGTCGCGAGCCTGAGCAAGCGCCGTCGCGTCCGGCTCCGCAAGGAGGTCGCCGACTACACCGAGGCCGGCCTGCGCACAGTGGTCCGCTGGGGTCCCGCGGCGATCGACGACGACGTCGTCGCCCTCCAGGTCGCGCACCGGGCCAAGTACGGGCTGCCCGGCGGCGAGGACCGGGTCCGACGCGACTTCGACGCCGTCCGTGAGGAATTGGGCGATTCCTGTGTGGTGCTCGGTGCCGAACTCGACGGTCGCCTCGTGGGTTTCGTGCTCTACCTCCGCACCCCCGACACGTTGTTCGCCAGGACCGCCGGCTTCGCCCCGGGGATTCGTGGCTGCTACCTGACCCTGACCTACCACGAGACCGCGCACTGGGCGGTGGAGCACGGCATCCGTCGCGTCCACTACGGCCTCGCCGCCTACGAGGCCAAGATCGCCCGCGGATGCGAACTGCGACCCCGCTGGGGCTGGTTCGCATTCCGCGGCGAAGGCGCCGACAAGTATCGCGAGGCTCTGACACTGCAGTCGCGCAGCATCGAGCGGCGGCTGGACCTGGTCGGTGCACCGGCAGTCCCCGTCCCGTCCCGGCGGCCCGCCGCCACCGAACCGAAAGCAGAACAATGGAACTGATCCCCAACAGCACCGTCTGGATGGACGGTGAATTCGTCGCCTGGGACCAGGCGCAGGTCCATGTATTGACACCGAGTCTGCACTACGGATGGGGTGTCTACGAGGGCATCCGGGCCTACGCGACCGACCGTGGTCCGGCCGTGTTCCGGCTGCGCGAGCACCTGCGACGGCTGCACGACTCGGCACGGGTGTACCTGATGGACCCCGGGTGGTCGGTGGACGAGCTCACCGAGATCTCGCTCGAACTGCTCCGCCGCACCGGCCTGGACTCCGGCTATCTGCGACCGATCGTCTACCTCGGCTACGGCTCGATGGGGGTCGCGCCTGCGCTGGACACCGCCCGGGTGGCCATCGCGGCCTGGCCGTGGGGTTCGTACCACGGCGAAACCGCGGACCAGGAGGGCTGCCGCCTCGTCGTCAGCAGCTGGCAACGCAACGGCGTTCACTCGGTCCCGCCGCTCGCCAAAGCGACTGGTGCCTATGTCAATTCGGCTCTGGCGAAGGTCGGCGCGCTGCGCGCCGGATACGACGACGCACTGATGCTCACCTCCACCGGGCACGTCGCCGAAGCATCCGCCGCGAACATCTTCGCCGTCCGCGACGGTGAACTGATCACCCCGCCGGTCGGCGACAACATCCTGCCCGGTCTCACCCGCGACACCGTGATCACGCTCGCCCGTGACCTGGGGATCACGGTGAGGGAGCAAAGCGTGACCCGCAGCGAGCTCTACGTCGCCGACGAGGCGTTTCTCACCGGCACCGCCGCCGAGGTGGTCCCGGTGGCGTCGGTCGACGACCGCCCGGTGGCGGCGGGCGGGTGCGGCCCGATCACCAAGCAACTGCGCGACGTCTTCCACGACGTGGTCCGCGGGCGCGAGCCCACCTACCGTCACTGGCTGGAGTTCGCATGAGCACACGTTTACTGTCTTCGGCCGCACCCGATCGGGTCGCGGCGGTCTGGGATGCCGAAGGCCTCGGAATCCTGGAGGGTGCCGTCACCGGATTCGCGAGCGCGGCAGACCTGCTCGACGGCAGCGCGTGGGCGAATGCGCGTCGCGAGGAGATCGCCGACCGGGTGGTCGACGTGATCGCCGTCCGGGCCTGGCACGCCCTTCCGCAGCTGTCGCACGGTCGCGCCCGGAGGGTGGCCCGGCGCTGCATCGCCTACTCGCTTGCAGCGGACACAGTCCGCGCCGACGGGAGCGGCACCGCCCGGGCCGACTGCTGGACCCTGACCACCCATGCGTTGGAACTGCTGACGATTCGCGAACACTTCGACGCGGCTGCCCACCGGTCCAGGGAGCTTCTCGGAGTCGCTCCCCGGGGAAGGTTGCTGGCGGCCTGGCAGATGGTGGACGACGCGCTCGGAGCCCTCGGCACCACCCGCCACGAATGGGTGGGTGCAGACCCCGCGACCGTCGCGGCCGCCGGGTGGGTGCTGGTCGACCGGATGAGCCGACTCCTCATGGCGGCGGCGCTGGTCGCGCAGTCCGCGGCAGCCTCGGCTGGGGATGCCGAACTACTCGTCAACGCGGCCCGTCGGTACGCCTGGAACCACCTGCGGCGTCCGGCGCCCGAGGCGGCGACACCCACCCACGTGCAGCGGTCGGCCGATCTCGTGCACGCCTTCCTGACGCCGGGGAGCATCCCGTGAGCGCCCGCCTGCGGCGGCTGGGTGATGCGCTGCTTCCCGACAGCGCGGCCGGTCGCACGCTCGCCGTCGGCGCCGGCGTCGACTCGCTGGGTACCGGGATGTTCTTCGCGTCGTTCGCGCTGTACTTCATTGGCGTGGTCGGTCTCACCGCGAACCAGATCGCCCTGGCCACCACGATCGCGGGTGCGCTCGCGCTTCTCGCCCCGGTGCCCCTGGGCAGGCTGGCCGACCGGGTGGGGCCCGGCCGGTTCTATGTGGCACTCCTGCTGGTGCGCGGCATCGGCTACGGATGCTTCGCGCTCGTATCCGATTTCACCGCCTACCTCGTGCTCACCGTGCTGCTCACCGCGGCCGACCGGGCGAGCAGCCCGATCCAGCAGGCCGTCGTGACGGCGGTGATCGGCGGCCACGACCGGACCCGGACGATGGCGACCATCCGCGCCATCCGGAACGTGGGTCTCACCGCGGGGTTCCTGCTGGCGGGTGTCGTCTTCGTGACCGGCACCTCCGCCGCGTTCACGGCGCTGTTCCTGGGCAACGGAATCTCCTTCGTGGTCATCGCGTTCGCCGTCCGGCTCGTACTCCGGAGGACGGGAACGGTCGTGCAACGCACGCCTCTCCCCGCTGGTCCCGGGCCGGCTGAAACCGCGGTGCGCTCGCCGTTCCGCGACCGGTGGTTCATGGTCTTCACGGTCGGCAACGGTGTCCTGTCGCTGTACGACACCGTGCTGATCGTTCTGCTCCCGATCTGGGTCATCGAGTACACGTCGGTGCCGCTCGCGTGGGTGCCGGTGCTCATGGCGGTCAACACCGTGCTGACGGTGGTCCTGCAGGTCTACGTCGCCCGGTTCGCCGAGGGCACGTCCGCGGCGGCGCGACTCCTGACGTGGACCGGGGCGCTGATGGCCTTCTGCTGCGGTGCACTCGCCGTCGGCCAGATGGCCGACACCGTTCCGGCGATCGTCGCCGTTGTCGTTGCGGTGGTGGCACTGTCGGTCGCCGAGAACATCCACTCCGTGGCCGCCTGGGAACTGTCGGCCGAGCTGTCCCCGCGGCCCGCCGTCGCCCGCTATCTGGGCGCGTTCAGTCTCGGCATGACGGGCCAGAAGGTGCTCGGCCCCACCATTCTGGTCGTCGTCCTGTTGCCGGCCGGTCTCCTGGCGTGGCCCGTCCTGGCCGGGACGTTCGGGGCCGCGGCACTGGTCTCCCGGACGGCGGCGCATCGCAGTCTCGCGGAACGCGCACGGACGAAGGAACGCCCGGACGGCGACCGTCCTGCACTGTCTCCCTTCTCGATACTCGAGGTGAAGAAATGACCGAACACGTCCTCGTCGTCGGCAGCGGCCGCGACCTCCCGGGCCGGGTCCGTGACGCCCTTCCCGGCACCCAGACCTCGGTGATCTGCCGACTGGAATTCGTCGCCAAGCTTCGCCGTCTGACCGAGCACTCGCGGGTCATCGCCGTGCGGCACGACGCGCCGGACGAGGAGTGGATCGCGTTGGCCGCGGCGGCGCATGCGCAGCATCCGTTCACCCGGATCGCCACGTTCGGCGAACGCGACCAGGACCGCTGCGCCGCGATCGGGGAGGCCCTCGGCCTGTCCACCCACTCGCGCCGCACGGTGACGTCGGTCCACGACAAGAACGCCATGCGCGCCGCGCTTCGCGAATCCGGCGTCGATGCCACCGCCTCCGCCGTCGTCGCCGACGTGGATGCGTTGCGTGCCTTCGCGTTCGAACACGGCTTTCCCTGCGTGGTCAAACCGGTGTGTGGCGCGGGCAGTGCCGGGGTGGCCGTGGTTCGGGAGGAGAGCGCACTGGCCGCGGCGTTCGCACGCGCCGGGGGCGACTTCGACGGCCTGACCACCAGCGGGGTGCTCGTCGAGCGGTTCCACGAAGGCCCGCAATTCAGCGTGGAGGCCTTCTCGGAATGCGGCGAACACCAGATCGTCGCCGTCACCCGCAAGTTCTCCGACCCGGCGAACTTCGTCGAACTCGGGCACGTGGCACCGGCAGCCCTCGCCGCGGAGCAGGAAGAACGGATCCATACGTACGTGACGAGTGTGCTCGACGCCGTCGGTGTGGAGTTCGGTGCAACCCACACCGAGATCGTGCTCACCCCGACCGGTCCCCGGGTGATCGAAACCCACGTGCGGATGGGCGGCGACGAGATTCCGGCCCTGGCCCTCGACGCCACCGGTGTGGACCTCGCCGAATGCGTCGTGCGGCAGACCGTCGGGGAGAAGGTCCTACCCGGGATCCGGGCCGTCCTCGCCGAGGAGCGGCCGGCCCGCTGTTCCGCGATCTGGTTCGCCGCCGCACCGGTCGCGGGTGTTCTCACCGACGTCAGCGGCATCGACGACGCCCGGAAGGTCGACGGCGTGACCGATGTGCAACTCCTGGTCCGCCCGGGTGGCGCGGTCACCGTCCTGGAATCGTCCGATTCACGTGTCGCGTACGCACGCGCGGTCGGGGACACCGCCGAACAGGCACTCGACGCCGCCCGGGAGGCCATGGCACGCCTCGAATTTCAGGTGCGCGTGGCCGCCGCGAACACGGTGACGGTGTGATCCCGCAGCTGTTCTCTCGAGTTCACAGTCCGACAGCGGTCTCGAGGAGATCGAGTTCGGCGTCGAGCTGATCGAGCATGGGGTGCAGATCCGGGACGGTGCGGCGGCAGCCGGTGAGGCCGAAGACGATCTGGTCGTCGCTGCTGGTGCACGTGATGTTGAGTGCCTGCCCGGTGGTGGGGATGGACAGCGGGTAGAGGGATTCGAGTCGGGCCC